>CAMWKN010000102.1 GCA_947174825.1 uncultured Clostridium sp. | reverse complement strand
TGATTTAAGGTATCATTCAGTGTATAAGTAAGTATTTCCTCTTCCATAACATAAAAGAGCAGCTTATGTAAATTGCTTTCAATATACAAAAGACAATCCATGGATAGCTTTTTCTTTCCCTCGTGGAATTCAAAATCTTTCCATATTACGTCATATTCCATTTTTTTGCGGATCGCATCCATACACTCTGCAATGTGTCTCTGCATATTGTTGTTACCCTTCAGTAAGAATCGAAAGGCATCTACTTTATAACCCTCCATACTATAATTAGCGAAAGCACTAACAAAAACAATAAAAATTTTCGTATTCTGTTCCCGAATTTTTTGTGCAGTTACCAGTCCATCCATTTTGTCCATCTCTATATCCAAAAAAATGATTTTGAATTGATTTAATTCGATTCCTAGTTCTAATAGTTCTATGCCAGATTGAAAGGTTTCAATTTCATAATAGATCCCATTTTCCCTCATATACTGCTGTAGCATTTCTTTTATCCATTTTCTGAAAAAAACTTCATCATCACAGATAGCTATTTTGAACACAGAATAGTTGTCCTCCTTTCCCGTTTTAATAGTCTGATATTCTGCTATATTGTATATCGTAAAATCTTATTTTGGTCTCAACTCCCTTACAGAAAACGGCATTTTAAAGCAGAAAACGGAACATTTACTGCTTAAATATCTTGCGCTTTATCATTCCACTCATGTTACAAAAATGTATCTGGATTTAGCGGAAGGAAAATCTGCCATTTTTGTAGAAAATTGAAACACTCTGGCAAACAATTTCGTATTGCGAAATAATCTGATGTCTGATACAATATTTATGGAAACATTTGTCATTTGCTTTTCCGCAGGATATCCCATTGATGTTTTTCAAAGGATATTATTAATTAGCATGCCAAAAGAGGATTTTGACACCTGAATCAAGACAGGAGTACCATATGATTTATCTCTTGGAATATGACACTGACGGAGCAGTGCAAAATCGGAAAATAGAACATGAGCGAGGCAGGGAACTTCTTCGCTTTGGTCTGGAGAAGAGTTATGGCTTACAAGCTATAGTCCGACAGGAATCCGGGGGAAAACCGTATCTGGAGAATATTTCGGGTGTTTATTTTAACATCAGCCATACCAGTGGCTTGGTGGCATGCGGTATTGATGAGCGAGAGATTGGGATTGACGTGGAACGGATTTGTAGGTATGACAGACGATTGATGCAGAGGATCTGTACGGAAGAAGAAATTGCTTATATATGTGGCGATGACAGGGAAGAGGAACAGGCACAAAATGAAAGATTCTTTCGGCTCTGGACACTCAAAGAGAGTTATCTCAAAGCCACTGGACAGGGACTTGCCATGCCAATGAAAGAAGTATCTTTTGTTATAGACAGAGGGAATCCTGCTATGATCCGAAGCAATGTGTCTGGATGGGAGTTTTCGCAGTTCCGCTATGCCAGAAGATATATGATATCTCAGTGCAGGGCATGTTAATTCCATACCAGGTTCATATCGATATCATGGAGTTAACTCTACACCAATCAGCATATCTAAGCATTCGCATATGGCAAATATGTAAAAAAGGGAGGAAAACAAGCAATGACGTACGAGGAGATTTTTGAAAAGGTAAAGGAATTATTTCAACATGCAGATGTCAGTGGAGTAAAGGAACACCTGGCATATCAGTTTAATATTGTAGGCGAGGGTGAAGGCGCTTTTTATGCAGAAATCAGTGATGGCAAACTGGATCTCCAGCCATATGAGTATTATGACAGAGACGCTATTTTTATCTGCAAGGCAGATGTGTTATTTAAAATTATTTCAGGGGAGACGGATCCAATCAAGGCATTTACTCTGGGCAGATTAAAGGTAGAGGGCAGTATAGATAAGGCATTACTATTAAAGGACTTTGTAAAGAAACAGTAGGCGAGTATTTATCGTCCGGGCAGAAACATTCCACGAGCTGGCGGATTGGTAAAGGAAACCGGAACACAAAAGCCGTCTGATAAAGCGGCAGAATGGAGAGTAGCATGAAGAAAGGAAAGATGCTGTTAGGCGCTGCTGCGCTGGGGGCAGCCAGCGAATATGCGATTGCATCCTATTTTTATCGTCGCACGATGATTCGGGGGAATGCAAAGCGTGATCGCACACAAAAAATGGCAGGAACAGACTGGGATCGGTATATCCCCAAGATTCATGCCGCAAAGGATTGGCTGGCGGAGCAGCCCCAGGAGGAGGTCTGGGTTACTTCTAACGATGGGCTGCGATTATTCGGAAGATTTTTCCCTTGCGGTGATTCCCAAAAAGTCGTACTTTGTTTTCACGGTTATACCAGTGAAGGACTCAATGATTATTCCACCCTTGCCAAATTTTATCTGGAGGAAGGTTACAATCTGATGATCGTGGACGAGCGATCCCACGGAAGAAGTGAGGGAACATACATTGGTTTTGGATGTTTGGACAGGCATGATGCCAAGGTCTGGATTCAGTATCTCGTGGATCGCTTAGGAGAGGATTGCAGCATTGTATTACACGGAGACTCCATGGGGGCATCTATCGTTCTGATGACTACAGGACTGGAATTGCCAAAGCAGGTCAAAGCAGCTGTTTCTGATTGTGCTTTCACTTCGGCATGGGAGGTTTTTTGTGCCGTGCTGAAAAATATGTATCATCTGCCACCGTTCCCGATTATGCAGATTGCCAATCAGATGGTCAAGAAAAATGCCGGCTATGAATTAGATGAATGCAATGCCAGACGGGAAGTGAAGAAAGCACAGATCCCAATTCTGTTTATTCATGGTAAGTGTGATACTTTTGTACCTTGCTCCATGGTGTATGAATTGTATGATGCCTGTCCGACAGAAAAGAAACTGATTGTGGTAGAGGGGGCTGGTCATGTGGAATCCTGCTACAAAAACCCGGAAAAATATGAGGAAGCAATTCGTTCATTCATATTTCCTATTATAGAAAGAGAGGTAGTCAATGAAAACTAGAAAAGGATGTAAGGTATATCCGCTGACAGCGGCACAGAAACTGCATTATTATTGCATGAAGTATTGTCCTAAGAAACAGGTGCTGAATATCGGCTCTGCTTTGACAATACAGGTGGATTTGGATTGGGATACCTTGAAACAGTCCATACAGGAAGCGATTGCCCGTTGTGAGGCAATGCGTGTCCGTTTTGCAGAAGACAAAGAGGGAAATGTGTATCAGTATATGGTCAAAGAAGAGACGGCAGAGATCCGGCATTTCGATTTTACCGGATGGCAGCCGGAGCATGCAGATGACAAGCTGACAGAGTGGACTAACATTCCGTTTGAACCATATGATACACCGATGCATGAGATTGTGATGATTAAGATGCCAGATGGATTCCAGGGAATCTATATCAAAGTCAATCATCTGATTATGGATGCCCAATCTCTGATTGCCTTCTTTAAGGATATTATTGAACTGTACTGTAGCAAAGTTTATGAGGAAGTTGAATGTCCAAAGGAAATGGCGTCCTATATCAAACAGTTAGAAAAAGATCTTGCCTATGAGGCAGGCAGTAAGGCTGCGGAGAGAGACAAGAAGTTTTTTGAAGATCTGATTTCATCATCGGAGCCGATTTTCACCGATATTTATGGACCGGAAAAGTTGGAAAAAGAGCGTAAAAAACTTAAAAATCCAAAATTGCGGGCAGCAACTAATGTGTCAGATAATGTGGATGCCAATATCAAGAATTTCTATCTGGAAGAGGAGCCATCGAAAAAGCTGGCAGAGTTCTGCGAGGAAAATCAAGTATCTATGACTTGTTTGTTGTTGATGGGACTTCGGACTTATCTGCAAAAAGAAAACGATCAGGAAGATGTGTCTGTTACCACCACCATTGCCAGAAGGGCTACTTTGCTGGAGAAGCGCTGCGGTGGTTCCCGTATTCACTGCTTCCCATTCCGTACCATTGTATCCAGGGAGGATACTTTCTTGGAGGGAATTTACAAGATCCGGGATATGCAGAACCAGTATTTCCGACATGCTAACTACAGTCCGTCCGAATACTATGCGTTCCGCAAGGAGCATTACAATTTGAAAGATGGACAGACCTATGAACCGATCTCGTTGACCTATCAGCCGCTGACCATGAAGTATGAAGGTCCGGGACTGGACAAGTTAGGGGATATTCAGTATCATGTAAAGCGGTATTCCAATGGAGCATGCGCCCATACATTGTATCTGACTGTCAGCCATGTACCGGATGGCAGAATGGATTTTTGTTTTGAACACCAGACAGGAGTTGTGACACCAGAGAAGTTGGAGGATATTTATTATTATCTCTGCCGCATTATATTCCGGGGCATTGAAGATAGCAGCCGGACTGTGTGAGAAATCATTGATTGGTCATAATGGAGGGAAAGCTATGTTAGAAGAATTAAAAGAAATTATTTGTCAGTATGTGGATGTGAAGCCGGAGAAAGTAACAGAAGATGCCAGATTTATTGAAGATCTGGGATTTAATTCCTATGACTTTATGAGTATGGTAGGTGAGATTGAGGAAGCCTTTGACATTGAAGTAGAGGAACGGGAAGTGGTTAATGTTAAGACCGTTGGGGATGCGATAGAGTACATTAAGTCACTTCAATAAAAAGGAGGATGTTTATGGGTGTTCAAACATTACAGGATGTAATTGCGCATGGTGCTGATACTTATGGAAAACAGGCGGCATATCGATACAAGGTTAAGAAAGAGATTATTGATAAATCCTATGAGGAACTGAAACGGGATTCCATGGCAGTCAGCCGTGTGATTGACAGTTTTGGATTGATTGGAAAACATATTGCGGTTCTGGGGTCTACCACTTATGAGTGGATTGTAAGTTTTTTTGGAATAACCAATAGTGGAAGTGTGGCGGTTCCCATTGATGCACAGCTTCCGGCAGATGCGATTTGTGAGTTGTTAAACCGTGCCGATGTGGAAATGTTATTTTATGATGAGTTGCGTGCTGATGTGGCAGCTATGGCGCAGAAGGAGTGTTCTGGACTGAAACATATCGTCTCTTTTCAGGCAGCGGAAAAGCAGGGAGAGATTTTGTCCTGGGAGCAGCTGCGTGCTGATAATCTGGGAGATTTTCAGGCGGAGATTGATCCGGATCAGCTCTGTACGATTCTCTTTACTTCTGGAACTACCGGAAAGAGCAAGGGAGTTATGTTGTCTCATCGAAACTTGACGGACAATGCAGTTTGTCTGGATATGAAGATCCCGGCAGGAACAGTAACCATGACATTACTGCCGATCAACCATGTATATTGTTTGACGATGGACATTATCAAAGGCTTATATATTGGTGTGACTTCCTGCATCAATGATTCCATTATGCATGTGCAGAAGAATCTGAAATTATTCAAGCCAGATATGGTATTGTTAGTACCATTAGTAATCGAATCCATCTATGCGAAATTGAAGGCAGCAGGTGGTATGATACCGAAAAAAATGGTGGCAAAGGCAGCCTTTGGCGGTAATTTACATACGATCTGCAGTGGTGGTGCTTATCTGGATCCGGAATATGTAGACCGGTTTGAAGAGTATGGAATTACCATACTACAAGGGTATGGTATGACGGAATGTTCTCCGGTAATCAGTACCAATCTGCCATGGGATAACCGCAAGGGATCTGTTGGAAAACTGATGCCAAATGCAGAGGCAAAAGTGGTGGATGAGGAGCTCTGGATTCGTGGATCCAGTGTTATGATGGGATATTATAAAATGCCGGAGGAGACAGCGGAGACATTAGAGGATGGCTGGCTCAAAACCGGAGATCTGGGCTATGTGGAAGATGGCTATGTTTATATTACGGGACGAAAAAAGAATCTGATTATTCTTGCCAACGGAGAAAATGTATCTCCAGAGGAGATTGAGAATCAGCTTGCCAAGGATGACTTGATCAAAGAAATACTGGTACGGGATAAAAACCAGGTCATTGAGGCAGAGATCTTCCCGGATTATGAATATGCCAAGAAAAAACGGATCAAAGATATTCAGGGGAAACTGCAGGAGATTATTGATGAATATAATAAACAGCAGCCACCGTATAAAGGAATTCATAATCTGATTGTCCGCGAGACCGAGTTTGATAAGACCACGGCTAAGAAGATTAAGCGGTTCTAATTGATGGATATTATGAATGACAGATAACAGAAAATGAACCAAGAAACAATTGGCTATAAATAGTAACAAATATATAACTAGTATGACAAATTATTATTTTTTACTCTGGTAAAAGAATTTATGGTTTGTTATACT
>CAMWKN010000101.1 GCA_947174825.1 uncultured Clostridium sp. | reverse complement strand
GGATCTTAAAAATCACATACAGAATTAACAGGATAATCGCAATATAATACCAGGTATAGATAATACAGAACAATATGCTCTCAAGTAAGAATAAAAATACTTTCATGGAATTCTTACAGGTGTGTATCAAACGATCCAGAAAAGTATCTTTTTTCTCCGGATGCTCCTGATATTTCTGAACTTCTGTTAACGTTACATCAATATAGGAAAATGCCACATCCGTTTCCAGATTCGTAATACCAGACTTGATTTCCGCAATCTTGACCTGCAGATCAAACAATTTCTGCTCAATCTCTAAAGCATACTGATCTTCCGATGCTTTCTCCAATAATTTAAGATAACGCTGATACTCTGCTTCATAAATTTTAATCTGTGACTGGTAAGTACTATACTGCTGTGTAACATTCTGTACATTAGAAGTTTTGCTTCTCACATCTCCCAGACTGCCTGCCCCGTCCATCACTGTATTATATTGAGCACTCGGTACACGGATGGTCGCCGTATAACTGTTATGTTTCTCTTCCTCTTCTACCGCGTAATACTCACCATACCGTTCCCCCTTATCGGAATAATTCTCTTTTTCAACAAAACCACCTGCCTGATCAAGCAGCTGTTTAAAATCCTCCACAGAACGATCAAATTGCAAGGTATCAATCTCAATCCTGCCCCTATACACCAACATTTCTTTGCTTACTGTCTGCGTATTTGCCGCCTGACTTCCCTCTACCTTCTCTTTTGCAGTCTCGACAGTATCACCCTTTGCGGTATTCCCTTCCTCAGCTTCCGCAGCTACCGTCTCATCCTCTGCGGCATTTACTCCACTTGCCTCAGAATCGTCGATAAAGTCATAATCTTCTTCATCTGTATATTCCTGACTCTGCTCTCCCTGGGCAGCAAAATATTTATTTGTTCCTGACTCTCCCTTGTCCGCTCTTCCACAGGCACATAATGATACAGCCAGACATGGCACCATCACAGCTATATACAACCTTTGCCATCCATGTAACAATTTTCTCCTTTTCATACACTTCCCTCCTAAAAATCAAAAAAGTTCTTCCCAAAGCTTTCCTTCACCCGCTTCTGCCGTTTACTATACTGCATTGCCTTACTACGTTTCTGGGGCGACTTTTTCACAGCCATACCATTTTTCTTGTAATATTTTACCCGATTTCTCCTGCCGTTCTTTTTGTTTGCTTCCCTTTTCTGCTGTCTCTGGCGTCTTGCATACTGCTTCCTGCCACCACGACTGAGATAACCTCCGGAGCGACGTCTGCGGCGTCTCTTATATTTTGGTGAAAATCTCCGCAGCACCAAAACCAATACCAAAATCATTGCGATCCCTGCAATAACCAGCAAAATACTACCGATCATTTGATTGTGCAAAAGCTTTCCGATCTTGACTGCCACCTTTTGAAATGGTTTCAATATCTTGCCCCATACTTTCTTTTTTTGTTTTTCCTTTGCATTGGTTTCTTCAATATCACCAATCTGATCCCCGACTACCTCTCTAGAAGCCTTATCGATACGATCATCCGTAGCCGATTTTGTGTAGACAATATCCGAATACCCTACTGTTTTCTTTCCATAGGTATACTTAACCTGTCCGATTACATTATCTCCCTGCTGCAAAGTCACATTATCGTAATAGGAAACGCTCTGCTTCGCAGCTGATAGTTCCACCCCCTTAGGCAACACAACGGAAGCATCCGCAGATAAATGCACTGGAGATTCCTTTGCATTGAAATAACTGCCGTAAGTATTAAATAAATCATCATTAATGGCAATGTTCTCTGCATTGACTGTATGCTTGCGGAATTTCTCAAAACCAAAATTCAATAATCTGGTGCTGTCCGTATATTCATTTGGCTCTCCCTGTTCTGGGCTATTCCCTTTCATGATGACACAAACCAACTGCATTCCGTCTTTTTCTGCATAAGTTACCAAAGTATTTCTGGCAATATTGGTATAACCTGTCTTGCCTCCAATACAATATTTGTACTCATATTTTGGCCACTTATATCCATTAACCATCTGATGATGGTTATTCCACACGCGAGTCATTTTGTGTTTATTGGTCTTGGCACAAGTATAAGTCTTGGTTCCAACAAATTTCCGAAAATCGGAATTCTTCATCGCCTCTCTGGCAATAACCGCCATATCATAAGCAGTAGTATAATGCTTTGGATCCGGCAGTCCATTAGGATTGTTAAAATGAGTATCCTTCAATCCTAAATCCGCCACTTTCTGATTCATCATATCAATGAATGCAGAAGCAGAACCTGCCACATGTTCTCCAATCGCCAAACATACTTCATTCGCCGATTCCAACATAATAGCATAGAGACACTGCTCCATCGACATCTGCTCGCCTACCTCACTATAAATAGTGGAACTGCCGCTCTCAATTCCATAGACAGCCTCCTGCGAAAATGTGACGGTATCGGTCAGAGGACTATTCTGAACTGCTAACATCGCTGTCATTATTTTGGTAATACTTGCCGGATAATGTTTCTTATGCGCATTCTTCTGATATAAGATAGTACCCGTAGAAATCTCCATTACCACAGCGGAATTACTAGACAATGATTTTTTATTCAAGCCAGCCGGCCAGTTCTCCTCTGCAGATGCCGTCTGTACAACATCAGGTGCTACTTTATGAACAATCGGCAAACCACTGCCTGCAGTAAGCAACATGACTCCTGCCAATACTGCAGATATCATTCGTTTTATTTTCATCGTAATCCTCCATACCGTTCTGTATTCGCCTTTATCTACCTAATTCCCATATTTCAGTGCACAAAATATTAAAGTTGATTCCTGTAAACAAACTTGGCATTTTTTGCACAAACATCTATGTCCTAGTATATTAGTTTTCTAGACAAAATGCAAACGAATTATGGATTGTTACTGTTCACTCTCTGACCAGTAACATGGATTCTGTCTATATGTGTCTGCATAGATGGAAAATGTTGCATAAAATTAAATTTTTTCCTAAACATTTCCTATATAGCTATATAACAAGAAAGAGGATCCTGCATCACACAGAATCCTCTCCATTATTATTCTTTATTATCCAATAATACGACGGGCACATGCCGGTGTACGATAATTTACGCTGGATGTTGTAATGCCAGTTCTCTTGCATTGTGCATGTACCACACGACCACCACCGATGTACATTGCAACGTGTCCGATGCTGCCTCCATGTCTGTAGAATACCAGATCTCCCGGTTGCAACTCATTGAGAGATACGGCACGACCACAGCCTGACTGTGAGCCGGAACTATGTGGTAAACCATAACCAAAATGCGCATATACACTCATGGTAAAGCCAGAGCAATCTGCACCATGTGTCAAACTGGAGCCACCCCATACATAAGGATTTCCAATAAACTGCAAAGCATAACTTGCTACACTGGAACCCCTGCTGCTGTAAGAACTGCCGCTTGCGCTTGTGCTACCAGATGTAGAACTGCTGCGTTCTGCTGCCTGCTCCTCTTTGATAGACACAGCCTTTTTAAAGCGGAACTTTGTAGAAACATAATCTTTAGAGACATAACCTGTTTCTGAGCCAGACAATTTGATCTTAACCCACTCAGATCCTTCACTCTTAACTACATAACTATCACCATCACCAATCTGTTTCAGAATGCCTGCTTCTGTACTTTTTTTCTCTCGGACATTCAGTGTATCGGTTCCTTTTTTCACTACGGCATAGGTCTTACCAAATTTATCTGCCACCTTTGCAGCCTTGTCACCAATCGCCAGATAATCTTTGCGAATATATCCAGTTACACTACCGGATTTAATCTTAACCCACTTTCCTTTGGTCTTTACAATCTTTGCCGCACTACCACGATAAAGCTTACCCTTAATCTTACTATCTGTACTTGGTGCCTTGCGGATATTCACATAATCTTTGGCAATGGAGATTCCCGTATTCTGAAATTTCTTGGCTTCTTTCTGTTTTGCTGCTTCTTGCGCTGCCGCATCCGTATTTGCCTCTGCCGCAGGGGCTGCCCCATTCACGTCATTTGCTGCCTGAGCAGCCTGTAAATCCACTGTCTGCTCTGCTGCCCCCTGAGCTGCCAATGGATTTGTTACTGTCACAACATTAGTGCCATCTGCCACATTGGCAGCCTCATTAGGCTCAATACTCTCTGAGGGAAGTAAGGTAACTTCCTCCATATTCATATCATCTTCTATCACTGATACAACAACTGCCTGTGCCCGACTGGCACTATCACTAATATTATGTTTCGGTGTATTTGATACTGTCGCATTTAATCCTATGGTCAGCATACATGCTACTGTGACACCGATTGCTTTCTGAAATAACTCCTTACGATACATAATAATCAACCAAACCTTTCTTCTCGTTCCATTCCATCCCCGGGAACAGAATCTCTTTTCTAAATTGTTACAAAATTATTACATTTCGGTAAGAAGTATAACAAAACTATTACGCCCTGTCAACAAATTTTTAAATAATTATGACAAAACTCCCCCTCAGAAGGCAATTTTTCCCATATAAAGCCACTTTCCGCATAGGAAAAACTTCTCTATTTCGATAGTTTTACCAAATTGGCATCCTGTGCAAAATTGCTCATCTCATATAGAATCAATATTTCCGGATCATCCAATTCCTCCAAATATGTGGCAATGGAATCACGGTAATAGCGCAAATCAATCATGATGATCTCCTCATAATCCTGTAGTAAAAAAGGCACCATACTATTGGCAAAAGAGTCTTTAAAAATCACCAGTGTGCCTCCCTGTTCTGCCCCGGTTTGTATCTTGACTTCGCCAAAATTTCCTCCAAAAAAGTAGGCATACTTATCCTTGGTATCCAGCTTTTCAGCATCATACACACTTTTCCCGTTTTTACCATCGCAGACTACAGAAATAGTCTCTCCGATGTCAGATGCTGCATACATAACATCCGGCTTAACTTTGCGATCCAATACTTTAGAATACAATGTACCATAAAATGAATCCGTTACCATCTTTGGCTGGAACTTCTGATATTCCTGCGGTTCCCGACCTTTTGCTGCGGAATAACTGGCATATGCTTGATAAGCGCCCGGCAAGGTCCAATGATGATCCGTTCGAAAATAGACTTCACAATCTGACTTTTCGCTTTTTAAAATCTCATTCTGAAGCTGCATCGCCTTTCTCAGATCCAACAAATCTGTTGTCTCACACACCACCTCTGCCGCATGATACATGGAATCTGCATGATAAAAGGGAGCATACTTTGGCAAACGTTCCTTCAAAATCGTTCCTGCAGATGGAACCAGCATCAAACTGACTTTCTCTGGATATTCCCCAGATAAATATTCTACAAAACGCAGGTTTTCCATATAACGAAACATATTTATGTCATCCGCTGTGGTTTTCGTCAAATAAGTCTGCCCGCTTCCCAAATACGCCCCGCCAATATCTCGATACCCCAACTTTTGCATCATATCCGTGGCAAGTGCCATAAACTGATCCCTGCAAACCATCTGGTCATCTACTGCCTGTTCGAGATCTTCCTGATAATCCCCCGACCAGAAATCCTGCAAATGAAATGCGGGAAGAGACGCCAGAACACGGTTCTCATTGTCTGAAAAATCCCGATTTGGCGTCAACACAATGATACAACCAAAGAGAAGCAAAATCCCTGCTGCCATACCAAAATAAATGCGATACCACCATTTCATAAGCAAAGCTCCTTTCTATCGTACAACAATCCATCAGATATTCCACACCTGCTTACAACAATACGAACAACTAGAATCTAAAATACAAAAATGGATTATAGGAACCATTCACCAAAAAAGCCAGACTTCCAATTAACAGCAGTATTGTATATCCACCTGCCAACACCATTTTAATTTCCTGGTGATATTTTGCACAAAGCGAAATACGAGACTGCAACCGATTCCATAATAGGGATAAAATACGTTTTGGCAAATGTGTTGATGCAAAACATAACAAAAGCAAAAGCGGCAAATGGGTATACCACTGATAAATTGCAGTCTGGTCACACCAGCCATTACCAAAACCAAACATGGCAGCAATGTAACGCCCTAATTCCCCAAATCCTTCGTTGGCAAACAATACCCAGCCAAAAACAATGAAGAAGAGCGCATAAAAATGTCTGACCCAATCCTGCAAGCTTTGGATATAACGCAGCAAATACAATTTTTCAATCATTAACAACGCAAAGAAATATAATCCCCAAATTACAAAATTCCAGGCAGCTCCATGCCACAAACCAGTCAATGCCCAGACAATTAAC
>CAMWKN010000100.1 GCA_947174825.1 uncultured Clostridium sp. | reverse complement strand
CAATTAATGCAGATGCCGTCATATAACGCATATCCGGCTTCTTCTGCATACATTTCATCACAATTTTGGCTAAACTGTGTGGAATCTCAGGATCCACTTCGTCCAACACTTTTGCTTCCTCCTGAATATGTGCAAGGGCCACTGTAACCGTGCTATCTCCCTCAAATGGCACGGTTCCTGCTAACATTTCATACAGAGTCACACCCAGAGAGTAAATATCACTTTTCTCATCACTGTAACCGCCTCTTGCCTGCTCCGGGCTGATATAATGAACGGATCCCATGGCATTGGAAGTAATGGTATTGGAGGTAGCTGCCTTGGCAATACCAAAATCCGTTACCTTTACCTTGCCCTCTTTGGAAATAATAATATTCTGCGGCTTGATATCACGATGGATAATATTATTATCATGAGCCGCCTGCATTCCCTGTGCAATCTGGACACCAATACCGATGGCTTCATTCACATCCAGACTACCCTTTTTCTCTATAAACTTTTTGAGGGTAATTCCCTCTACCAGTTCCATAACGATGTAGTACAGATCGTCATCCTCTCCTACATCATATACATTCACCACATTTGGATGTGACAAACCGGCAACAGACTGTGCCTCCCCACGAAATTTTGATACAAACTTCACATCCCCGCTATATTCCTGCTTTAGAATCTTAATCGCCACATAACGATTTAATCGCTGATCTCTAGCCTTATATACATCTGCCATCCCACCGGTTCCCACACGGTCAATGATCTCATATCTTTCTCCTAATAACATCCCTGGATTAACCATATTTTCCTCCATTCCATCCTGTCAGCGCTATGCATTCACTTTCGCTAATACGACAGTAATGTTATCACTGCCTCCGTTCTCATTCGCTCTCGCAACCAATGTCTCCCCTGCGTCCTGCAAGGATTCACTGTGCTTTACAATATATTCCATATCTTCATCTTCAATCATATTTGACAGTCCATCACTACACAACATAATGATATCATCCGGATAAATTTCCACCTCAAAGAAATCGGCTTGTACCGACTGGTCAATTCCCACTGCACGGGTAATAATATTCTTCTGCGGATGTATTCTGGCTTCACTCTCTGTAATATTCCCCTGTTTCACCATTTCTTCCACCAGAGAATGATCCTCCGTAATCTGCATGATATCATCATCTCGCAGCAGATATAATCTGGAATCTCCAATATTTGCTACATACAAGGTGTCTTCCTGCATAGTACATGCCACTAATGTGGTACCCATCCCTTCATATTCCTCATGTTCCTGAGACTCGGAATAAACGGCTCCATTGGCAGCATCCACTGCTTCTTCAAACAGGGACACTGGTGTCTTGTGCTCACTCTTTTCAATGGACTGCACCATCTGCTCCACACAAAGTTTCGAAGCATAGTCTCCTGCTTTGTGACCACCCATACCATCTGCTACAATAAATAAATTACGGAAACTACCTACGCTATTCTCGCTACAATACATATAGTCTTGATTCACTGCTCTTTTCGAGCCGACATCTGTCTTCGCATACGCTCTCATGTAGTTTCCCTCCTTTGTCTTTATTTCAGAGTTACAAAAGTAACTCTTGTTGATATAGTTTTCCTTGTGCAGGATGTTTTTCCTGCGTTAGGAAAACGGTGGCTTTTACACACTTTTCACCACTATATCTTGAATATTTTAGCACAACCAGAAAAAAAGCGCAAGCTCAGCATGTTTCTTGAGTTTGCGCTGCAATCATTGATTTTCTAATGCCTGTACTCTTCTTAACTGTCCGCAGGCGGCATCAATATCACTGCCCATTTCCCGCCGGACAGTTACGTTGATATGATGCTCCTCCAATATTGTCTTAAAGCGATTCACATTGCCACGGTCAGAACGGCTTCCCATCCGACCCTCCACAGGATTCAGAGGAATCAGATTGACATGGCAATTAAGTCCCTTTAACAAAGAACATAGCGCTTCTGCCTGTTCCCGACTGTCGTTTTTCTGCTCCACCAGACTGTATTCAAAGGTAATCCTTCTCCCAGTATACTCCACATATTCCCGGCAGACCTTCAGAATTTCCTGAATAGAATAACGATTTGCCACTGGCATCATCTCAGCACGCAAAGCATCATCTGGTGCATGTAATGAAATAGCCAGGGTAATCGTCAGATCCTCTTCCATCAACCGACGAATCTGCTCCACCAACCCACAAGTGGATAAGGTGATATTACGCTGGCTGATATGCAATCCATCCTCTCCAGATAGCATTCGGATAAAACGGACTACATTTTCATAATTATCTAAAGGCTCTCCAATTCCCATCAAGATAACATTCGATACCCGTTCTCCGGTAACACGCTGTAACTCATATATCTGATCTAACATTTCAGATGTTTTCAAACTGCGTACCAGACCTCCCACTGTGGAGGCACAAAAACGGCATCCCATCCGACATCCCACCTGGGTAGAAATACAGACACTGTTGCCATGATGATATTTCATCCAGACACTTTCCACTGTATTCCCATCGGACAACTCCATCAAAAATTTCATTGTCCCATCCTGGGAAACCTGTTTCCGGATTACCCGCACTCCATGCATAATACTACACTCTTCCAGTCTTTCACGGAAATCTCTGGATAAATTCGTCATGTCCTGAAAATTGGTCACCAGTTTCTGATGCATCCATTGGTACAATTGCTTCGCTCGGAATTTCTTTTCTCCCAGCTGCTCCACAAAAATCTGGAGCTGATCTAGTTCCATACTCTTAATATCTATTTTCTCTGTCACCTCTAGCCTCCATGCTTCGCCTGAATTTGGCAATAAAAAATCCATCGGTATGATCGGTAGGTAAAATCTGCAAGTATCCATCCATTCCGGTTCTGCCCCGTAGCGTTTCTGGCAGACTATCCTCTATGGATTCTGGATGAAATGGCAGATGCTCCCGAATCCACTCTGCATTTTTCTGATTTTCTTCGGATCCTATGGTGCAGGTACTATATAGCAAGACTCCCCCTGGTTTCACATACTGGCTGACCACCTGCAAAATTTCCCGTTGTAGTTTTGCCAATGCATGTACATCTTTTCGTTCCGTATGATATTTGATATCGCATTTCCCACCTAATACCCCCAAACCGGAACAGGGCAGATCTGCAATCAGAACATCTGCGGTCTCGATCCACTCCTTTCGTAGGATTCTGGCATCCTGTGGATATAATTCCACCGCTTCTGCTCCGGTTCGTTCCAGATTCTCCCGGATCAATTCTATTTTTTTCTCACTGATATCGCAGGATAATATCTTCCCCTGTCCCTGCAATAAATCTGCTGCGTGTATCGTTTTTCCTCCCGGTGCTGCACAGACATCCATCACAGTCTGCCCTGGCTTGATGTCAGCAACCTTTCCCACTACCATGGAACTCTCTGCCTGTACCTGGATCATTCCTTGTCGAAATACCTCCAGCTGATCCAGCCTGTCATATCCTTTTAAATGGAATGCCTCAGGGAATAAATATCCATCCCGTATATCCACCCCTTGATTTTGCAGGGAATTTCTTATTTTCTGTATTCTAGTTTCTTCTATATTTTTTTGTTTTTCTGACTGAAATTGCCTTTGACTATTATGACAAATACTTGATTTCTCTCCCCTATTTTGAGGACTTCCTGTATCAGATCGTTCTGTCCCATTTCTCGAACACTCTATACCGGACCGTTCTGTCCCATTTTGCGGACTTCTCAAAAATAAATTACAACGAACGCAGACCGTATGATCTCTGTCCAGATAACTTTGTAAAATATTCTCCACCTGTTCCTGGGGATACTCTTGCAGAAAATACTGCACGATCCACTCTGGCATGGAATATTTAACCGAAGCATATGCTACAAAATCGCTCCGATCTGGTTCTGCCATCTCCTCTAAATGTCTCTCCATATTTCGCAAGACACCATTGACAAATCCCCGCAATCCATTCATGCGACGTTTCATAACCAGCTTCACTGCCTCATCACAGGCGGCACGATTTGGCACCTGATCCATGTACCGGAATTGGTACACTGCCATACGTATGATACAACGGATAACCGGCTTCATCTTATGTAACGGCACACTAGAATACTGTCCAATCCAGTAATCCAGCTCCAGCTGGCGCTCCACCGTTCCCTCCGCTAAACGGGTCAAGAAAGCACGATCCTGTTTGTTCAGATCCCTATTTTCTGCCAACACCTGATGCAAAACATGATCGCAATACTGTCCCTCTTCTAAAGTTCGCATAATGACCTGTAATGCCAGCGCCCTGACATTGCGTTTTTGTACCGGCTTTTCTGTTTTACCGCCCATATCTTTCTCCAAACTGTACTAATATTATCTGCTGTCACACAAACTTTCCACCTTGCCGAAAATCCTATCAGCAATTTTTAATAAAATCAGGAAAACTTCGTACCCTTTTTCAAAGAATACCCTCTCAGAAATGCTTCTGTATCCATTCTTTTTTTTCCGGCAAGCTGCACTTCCTGAACTGCCAGACAGCCATCTCCTGTCTGTATCACAAAATCCTGTTTATTCACAGCAAGCACCGTTCCAGGCTCGGCAGAATCCAGACCACGCTCTGCCGCCTGTTCTGCCGAAATCACTTCTGCCGCCCACAATTTCAGCATCTTATCATCCAGATAAGTGTAAGCACTAGGCCACGGATTTAATCCACGAATCAAACGCTCAATCTGTAGTGCTGACTGGGTAAAGTCGATGCACCCAGTCTCCTTTGATAACATTTTTGCCCGGGTATGTTCCTCATGATTCTGCGGAACCGGCTGTAATGTACCTGCTTCCGCCTGCTCCAACACCTCTAAAACCATAGATCCCCCAAAAGATGCCAGGCGGTCAAACAAACTGCCCCCAGTTTCCTTGGCATCCAGGGTATATTTCCGCATCAAAAGGATATCCCCAGTATCAACCCCCTCATCCATCTGCTGAATGGTAACACCACTTTCCGTATCTCCGTTAATAATCGACCACTGAATGGGTGCTGCTCCCCTTAATTTAGGAAGCAGAGAGGCATGTACATTGATGCAGCCATATTTCGGCAGTTGCAAAATCGTCTTCGGCAAAATCTGTCCAAATGCCACCACAACAATCACATCTGGTGATAAATTCTCCAATACCTGAAAAAACTCCGGATCTCTGGCGTGCTCCGGCTGATATACCGGAATTCCATACTGCAATGCTGTCTCTTTAACCGGAGTAAGCTGTAATTTTCCGCTTCTCCCTTTTGGCTTATCCGGCTGGGTTATTACCCCCACCACTTCGTGTTTGCTCTCCACCAAAGTCTTTAAAGTATCCACCGCAAAATCCGGCGTCCCCATAAATACAATTTTCATGAAATCTCTCTCCTACTTACACTTTTATTCGTCCGCTTCTACATTTAACAGATCCCCTTCCACCTTGGACACATACATAATTCCGGACAGATGATCTACCTCATGCTGGATGGCTCTGGCTAACAGTTCTTCACCCTCCACAATGATTTCTTCCATCTTTTCATTGTAAGCCTTGACCTTGCAATAATTTGCTCTGGTTACCATCCCTGCTTTGCCCGGTACACTTAAACATCCCTCCTGTCCAGTCTGCTCACCAGACAATTCCAGAATCTCCGGGTTAATTAAAATAAGGGGATCGTTTCCTTCCTCGCTCACATCAATAACCGCAATCTGCTTCCTGACACCAACCTGAGGTGCCGCCAGACCTACTCCCTGTGCATGATACATGGTTTCTAACATATCCTCAATCAAGGTAGTAATTCTGGGAGTAATCTCTTTCACTTCCCGACAATCCTTCAGCAGTATTTCATCTCCCAACAATCGTATTGTGCGTAATGCCATGATATTTTCCTCCATTTTCTATGTAATGATAGATTTATATTCGACTATGGATCCATCCACAAGCCTTAATTATTAAAATCAAACAAAACCCGACAGTCTTTCCACAACTCACTACGATGCAAATATGCCTCTATTTCATTTTTAATCTGGCACAATCTGTCATAATCTGCTGATTTAATATACACCATCCGCCGATAAACATCTCGCAGTTTCGCCACCGGTGCTTCCACCGGCCCCAAAACGGTAATATCCTCTGCCTCCCTCATCTGTCCTGCCAGATAGGCGGCCAACGCCTCTGTCCGTTCCTGCTGTTCAGCTAAGACCAACACTCCTAGTATATTGGAAACCGGTGGATATTGCAACACCTGGCGCATTAAAAGCTCTTCCTCATAGAAAGCACGGTAATCCTGTCTTGCCGCACAGACCACACTATAATGA
>CAMWKN010000099.1 GCA_947174825.1 uncultured Clostridium sp. | reverse complement strand
ACCTGGTATCTGCTACCGGCAGCAATTATTTCCTGTATTCTGGGAATTGTTCTATTTGTTGCTCTGATAATACAATTAGACAAAATTTTCGCACCACAAGATTGGTTGTTTTCTCAGATGAAGCCGTGGGCAGAAACTTTACTGATTGCTTTGATTATGATTCCAGTTATGCTTTTTGCATCCGTTTTATTGGTTTGGCAGCGTAGAAAATTTGGCAAAAAGCCGACGAGTGTAGCAAGGGACAAAGACTCTGATGCCAGTAACAGCGATGTCTGTGAAGAAGACTTACAGAAGGAGGATAGAGGCGAGGAAGAAGTAGAAGTTTTAGGTTGGGAAACCTTTCGGAAATACTGGTATTTCTTTGTACCAGTCTGGATTGTGGCGGTCTATCTGTGTCTGAGCAGTGTGACTTATGTTACAGAGGATCAAATCATCATACACAGTCCGATTTGTCCCCAAGGGAAAAGCTATAGCTATAGGGATGTTAGCAAGGTGGAGACAGGATTTGGACAAAAGACAGTTTCTCTTCATCGGGAGCAGAGACGCGGAACTTTCTTCTATAGGGTTACTGTAGGCGGTAAAAGAATTGTATTCATGCAGCCATCCGTCAATGGAAAGATTGCTCGTTATGAGGAGGATACTTATCTGGAACTGGAGGAATTTGATCAGCGTTTGATGCAGTTTGGTGTGGATAAGGAATCCGATGAAACAGGGTATGAGGCATGTGATTTTGATAAAGAATATGTAGATCGGTTCCGGCGGATCATTGCCAATGGAAAGTAATCCAATGGTATTAATGAACAGGGAGACATTGCCAATGTTAAACTGGTAAATGGATTGCTGGGGCATCTTTGATAGAGGAGACAGATAGATAATGAAGGAACGGTTACTGATTGCCTGGAAACAAAAATATGAGCGAATCCAGTGGGAACTAGAGGATAACCTAAAGAAACTGGAGAATGTGGAAAAACGGAAGAGGGAATTAATCTACGATTTGGTTTTTCAGTTTTTCTTTGCAGTTTTCTGTTTTCTTCTTTTATATTGTATTACGGTAAACAGGTATGCGATTACAGTGGAAGCAGGCTATTTTTTTGCAGAGGGATTTTATTATATCCTTGTTATGTTTTTGATTATAGGAGCTATAGCAGCGGTTATCTACAATACCCATCAGATTATTAAGAGGATCAAACGATATCTGTGGCATGTGACGAAATGGGATTTGGTAGAATATCCAAAGCCGGAAAATGTTCGTTCCAATTATCCCACCCATATTCCGTTAAATTATTTCGCAGAACAGGCATGTATCGAATGGCTGCTGCATGAATATGTGGAGGATATGAAGAAGCTGACTGCATTAAAGCGTAAAATCGAAGATACACCGGAACAGAATCTGGATCCCCTATGGAAAGAACTGGAAGATATTGTATTCTATGAAAGAGTGGGGCGTGCCAGGTTATAATGAACAACTGACGGATAACAGAAATTTATCTGCCTGTTTCCAACTAATTATTACAACAATATATATTGCAAAATGTAGAAATTCAAGCAAAAAATGTTTGACATTTCCACAAGCAAATGATAAACTACTCTAGTGTGCCGCTTAACGAGGTTCCATGAAGATTCTTTGGAGCGTATTGATACGATCTGGAGAACACCACAGTTAGCGAGTAATAATAAGGAGGAAAGGTCTATGTACGCTATTATTGCAACTGGCGGAAAGCAGTATAAGGTTTCCGAAGGCGATGTAATCAACGTGGAGAAGCTGGCAGTAGAAGCTGGCGAAACTGTTACATTTGATAACGTGGTTGCTGTAAGTGATGGTACTTTGAAGGCTGGTGCTGATGTAGCAAATGCTACCGTTACTGCTTCTGTAGTAAAAGAAGGCAAGGCAAAGAAAGTCATTGTTTACCGCTATAAGAGAAAGACAGGTTATCATAAGAAGAATGGTCACAGACAGTCTTACACACAGGTTAAGATTGAAAAGATCAATGCGTAATAGGTGATCGGATGATTCACATAATCATTTATCAGAATGAGCAGAGAGAGTATACCGGATTTCGGATGGAAGGACATGCCGGATATGCAGAACATGGACAGGACATTGTCTGTGCAGCAGTATCAGTGCTGGTGATCAATACCATCAATGCGGTAGAAGCCTTTACGGAGGATCGATTTGAACATGCTGTCCATGAGGAAAAGGATGTGGTGTGTTTTGAGATTGTTTCTACACCGGTTTCAGAATCTGCGCAACTATTACTTCGTTCACTGGTGTTAGGTCTGGAAGGGATCCGCAGTGAA
Organism: uncultured Clostridium sp.; assembly: GCA_947174825.1. The sequence goes on along the minus strand of CAMWKN010000099.1, from coordinate 4,007 downwards.
TATGGCAAAAAATATTTGAAAATTAGGAAGAAAAAGCAAAATAATCATTAATGCTACAGTTGTAGAATGATGAGGTTACAGGTTGCTTTTGAACAGAAAAAGATAGTCAGAGGAGGTGTAATGACATGTTAAAGATGAACCTTCAGTTATTTGCTCATAAAAAGGGAATGGGTTCTACTAAGAATGGTAGAGATTCCGAGTCTAAGAGATTAGGAGCAAAGAGAGCAGACGGACAGTTTGTATTGGCAGGTAATATTATTTACCGTCAGCGTGGTACTAAAATCCACCCGGGTGTAAACGTAGGACGTGGTGGAGATGATACCTTGTTTGCTTTAGTAGACGGCGTTGTTCGTTTTGAGAGAAAAGGTAGAGACAAGAAGCAGGCTTCTGTATATCCTGTGGATGCAAAATAATTAGAATTGTCTGTCTCCGGGGAAAGCCCGGATACCGATACAGGGGCTGTGGCATGACAGCCCCTATTTTTACTCTATAGGGAAGTAGTCGTTACACGACTATTCCTATAGAGTAAAAAAGCCCTTCGGGCAAGATGCGCACAGCCAGCAAAGGAAGATGTCACTTCGTGACGCTGGCTGGCGCGGCAAAGTGTGCTTCGCATTTTGTTGTTGTTAATTCGCGAGAGTGTGCGAAGCACACTTTGTTCCTATATAGGAAAACGTGCACTGATTTATGATAGAAAGAAGGTGACAATATGTTTGCGGACAGTGCAAAGATCTGGATCCGTTCCGGTAAAGGTGGCGACGGGCATGTCAGTTTCCGGCGGGAGCTGTATGTAGCGGCAGGAGGACCAGACGGAGGCGATGGCGGCAGAGGAGGAGATCTGATCTTTGAGGTGGATTCCGGTCTTAATACATTAAATGATTTCCGGCATAACCGAAAATACAGTGCAGAGGATGGGAAACCTGGCAGCAAACGTAGATGTCATGGTGCAGACGGAGCTGATTTAGTTGTGAAGGTACCGGAGGGTACTGTGGTTCGGGAGGCGCAGTCCGGCAAGGTTATTGTGGATATGTCTCATGACTGTAAGCGGCAGGTTGTTTTAAAAGGTGGTCGAGGCGGCAAAGGAAATATGCACTATGCCACGCCTACCATGCAGGTGCCGAAATATGCCCAGCCGGGAAAGCCTGCCAGGGAACTGGAGGTTATTCTGGAGTTAAAAACCATTGCAGATGTGGGCTTAGTGGGATTTCCAAATGTGGGGAAATCCACCTTTTTATCCAGAGTCAGCAATGCTAAGCCAAAGATTGCCAACTATCACTTTACTACTTTGCAGCCAATGTTAGGTGTAGTGTATCTGGAGGGAACAGATGTTTTTGTGATTGCGGATATTCCAGGGTTGATTGAGGGAGCCGCCGATGGTGTGGGACTGGGGCATGAATTTTTGCGCCATATTGAGCGTACCAAAGTCTTTATCCATATGGCGGATGCGGCTTCCACCGAAGGGCGGGATCCCATTAATGATATTTCCGTAATCAATCAGGAATTGGCACGTTACAGTGAAGAACTGGCAAAGAGACCACAGGTGATTGCTGCCAATAAGACAGATGTTTTTTATGGCAATGAGGAAGAGACTGTGATTACGCTGCTGCGGGAAGAATTTGAACCTCAGGGGATTCAGGTTTTTCCGATTTCAGCGGTTAGTGGCAGGGGTGTCCGGGAGCTACTCTATTATGTGAAACAGCTATTGAATGAAATTCCGTCAGATCCAACGGTGTTTGAACCGGAATACATTGTGGAAAATGAAGACTTTCCAGATGAACCTTTTACGGTGGAATATGACGAGAAAGAAAAAATGTATGTGGTGGAGGGACCAAGGATTGAGAGGATGCTTGGTTATACGAACCTGGATTCGGAAAAAGGGTTCCGTTTCTTCCAGAAATTCTTGAAAACCAGTGGAATCTTGGAGGAACTGGAAGCATTGGGAATCGAAGAAGGCGATACAGTACGCATGTATGAACTACAGTTTGACTATTACAAATAGAGTGGTTTCGGAAGAAACAGACGATAGTTTTTGTACCAGATAGGAGGAGCGACGGATGGATGCACAGGTGGATTCCAGTGTCATTTCAGTAAAATTAGATGCATTTGACGGTCCCTTGGATCTGCTGCTGCATTTAATAGAGAAAAATAAAATAGATATTTTTGATATCCCCATTGTTCAGATTACAGAACAATATATAGATATCATTTCTGACATGGATGAGAAGGATATGGATATTATGAGTGATTTTCTGGTAATGGCAGCCACGCTCTTAAAGATCAAGTCCAAAATGCTTCTGCCAGCAGAGATTAATGAAGAAGGGGAAGAGGAGGATCCAAGGGCAGAACTGGTAGAACGTCTATTGGAATATAAAACTTATAAATATGCGTCTTATGAGTTGAAGGACAAGCAGATGGATGCTTCCCGGCTTTTGTTTAAGGAAGCTTCTGTGCCAGAAGAAATTGCGGATATCAAGGATGAAGTGGATGTGGGCGAATTGCTATCGGATGTCACCCTTGCCAAATTACAGGATATTTTCAAATCAGTTATGAAAAAACAGATTGATAAAGTGGATCCTATTCGCAGTAAGTTCGGGAAAATTGAAAAGGAAAGCATTACCTTGGAAGACCGTATGCTGTTTATCGAGGAATACGCCATGCTGCATCAGAAGTTTTCTTTCCGGCAGCTATTAGAGGAACAACCCTCTAAAATGATGGTTATTGTTAGCTTTCTGGGGATTTTAGAGCTGATAAAGGTGGGGAAACTAAAAATTCTACAGGAAAATATTTTTGATGATATCTATATTACATACGACAATAACGTGAAATTTCAGGGAGAGTGGATACCGTCCAGTGCGGATTAAATAGAATGGAGCAGAGGATATGAAGTTATCAGAGTTGGAAGCAAAGATGGAAGCGATCCTGTTTACCATGGGGGAGGCAGTGGAGTTGGAACGGTTGGCTGCCGCCACTGATCAGGACGAGGATACCTGCCGCAAGGTTTTGCGCAGTATGATGGATAATTATACTGCAGAAGACCGGGGAATCCAGATTATTGAATTAGATGGTGCCTTTCAGATGTGCACCAAGGCAGAAATGTATGAATCTATCGTACGGATTGCCCATGTACCAAAGAAACATGTTCTGACCGATGTGTTATTGGAAACGCTGTCTATCATTGCCTACAAACAGCCTATTACCAAGGTGGAAATTGAACATATCCGAGGCGTGAAATCGGATCATGCGGTGAATAAGCTGGTGGAATATAATCTGGTCTGTGAAGTGGGTAGGCTGGACGCACCGGGAAAACCGATTTTATTTGCTACGACGGAAGAGTTTCTGCGTAATTTTGGAATTGAGTCTTTGGAGGATCTTCCAGTCATTAATCCGGAAAAAATCGAGGATTTCAAATTAGAGGCAGAGGAAGAGATTCAGCTGGAACTGGATATTGAAATATAAGAGTTAAAGTTTCACTAATACCTGGCTTAGTCAGATAAAGTGAAACTTTAACTCTTTGAGAACGGATAGTGTATTTGTATATAGTGATAGGAGGGAAGAAGCTATGTCAAGAACAAAGTATGTATTGGATTCCCATACACACACCATTGCCAGTGGTCATGCCTATAATACCATTAACGAGATGGCACGGGCTGCAGCGGATAAAGGATTACAACTGTTAGGGATCACAGAACATGCACCTGCTATGGTGGGATCTTGTAGTGAGATCTATTTTCAGAATTTAAAGGTACTGCCTAGGGAAAAGTATGGAGTTCGTTTGATGTTTGGTGCAGAACTGAATATTTTGGATACGGATGGAACGATTGATTTATCGGAGTGGACTTTGCCAGGACTGGATGTGGGAATTGCCAGTATGCATCCGGGCTGCTATGAGAGTGTATCCAGAGAAGGGAATACAGAAGCCTATATTAAAGTAATGGATGAGCCTCATGTGAATATTATTGGTCATCCGGATGATGGACGTTTTCCGGTGGATGCAGTGGCACTGGTAC
>CAMWKN010000098.1 GCA_947174825.1 uncultured Clostridium sp. | reverse complement strand
CAACATTCCAGAGTACGCACCGGAATATCCAAGGTACGGAACAGATCCACCGTAATCTTCCAAAGATCATCAAACCATTTCTTGCTCTCTTCTGGTTTGCAAACCACAATCATTTCCTGTTTTTCAAACTGATGGATACGGTACACGCCACGCTCTTCGATTCCATGGGCTCCTTTTTCCTTCCGGAAGCAAGGGGAATAGCTGGTCAAGGTTTTTGGCAATTCCTTTTCATCAGTAATCGTGTCAATAAATTTACCAATCATAGAATGCTCACTGGTACCGATCAAATAGAGATCCTCCCCCTCAATTTTGTACATCATGGCATCCATTTCGGCAAAGCTCATCACACCAGTAACCACATTACTGCGGATCATATAAGGCGGAATACAGTAAGTAAATCCACGTCCGATCATAAAATCTCTGGCATAAGCAAGCACTGCAGAATGTAATCTGGCAATGTCACCCATCAGATAATAGAATCCATTTCCTGCTACCTTGCCGGCAGCATCAATATCCAACCCATCAAAGCTTTCCATAATTTCGGCATGGTATGGAATCTCAAAGTCCGGCACCACCGGATCCCCGTAACGGGTAATTTCCACATTTTCGCTATCGTCTTTTCCAATTGGCACACTAGGATCAATGATATTTGGAATGACCAACATAATCTCACGAACCTTTGCCTTTAGCTCTTTTTCCTGTCCTTCTAATGTTTCCAGACGTTCCTTATTTGCTTTGACCTCTGCCTTCTTAGCTTCTGCTTCCTCCTTTTTACCTTGTCCCATCAAGGCACCAATTTCCTTGGCAATCTTATTCTTAGAGGCACGAAGATCATCTGCCTCCTGCTGTGCTGCACGAGCCTGCGCATCCAAGGCAATCACTTCGTCAACCAACGGCAGTTTATCATCCTGAAATTTATTTTTGATATTCTGCTTAACGATATCCGGATTCTCTCTAAGAAATTTTAAATCTAACATACTACTTTTGTCCTCCATTCTATGATATACATGTAATTTAATTCTATTTTGTGTCATTGGTACAACGAACACTAAGTTATTTTATAGGAACTATAGAATTAGCGTTCCTTGTACTTTATATTAATCCAATCCTATAACATCGGCTCTGGCAACGACGAGGCTGACGGTATCGGCGAAACAGTCGGTGATGGTATTGGTAATACATCCGGTACGGTTATTGCCGATCCAGAAGTGACATCTCCCCCTGGCGTAGGTGTTACAATTGGTGTTGGCGACGGCGTTGCCGCAGTACCAGTTTTTTTCTTATATTTATTAATCTTAATTGTTTTAGAATAACGACTCAGTCGAATAGAATGCCCTTTCGTTTTCCATGCTCTAAGCTTTACATAGTATACCTTACCTGGCTTTAATTTTTTTATTTTAATTTTACTGCTATGTAAGGCAAAATCATAGAGCTTCCATTTTCCCTTCTTACCTGTTTTTAAATAGATGCGATAGCCCGTTACTCCCTTACTATTACTAACTTTCAAAGTAGCCGACTTTTTCTCCCGTTTCAAAAGCTTATATTTTGGTTTTGCTAATTTGGACGCTGCATCTGCCTGTACCACACTCATGGTACCAACGCATAATGCCAATACCAGAATAGCAGCCACCCCTTTCACCAGGCAAAATTTCGCACGATCTCTATTCATGTCTTTTATGTTCCTGTTTGTACTCATACTACAAATCTCCTTTCACACGATCCAATACTTCTCTCTACCATGAATCTCATTGATACCGTTCCGACACAACGAATGTTTTATTCATCTGATATCTACTGTACTAATCTGATTCACGACAGAAAGCATTTCTCAAAAACGTTATTACGCATAGCACCATAATACATTTCTCCTTCCATGAGGTCTATCCCCAGAGATCTTGCGTATTCCTCCTGCAGCTTGGTATTCACTGCACCGCATGTCACTGTCATTCCCAAATCCTTTGCCATCTTGACAATGCCACCCAAAATTATTTTCTCTCTTTGGTCTGTCATACGTCCGCCAAAATATTCTCCATGGAACTTGATACCAGTTACCGGCAGATCCCGGAGTATCTGTACTGCTGTGTTATCTGTACCAAAACGGCTAATCACAACCTGATACCCTCTTTCACACAGTTGCTCCAAGGCTGTACGAAGCCGATCCGTCATATTTACAAAGTAACGCTCTGGCAACTCAAAGATCAGATCCGATGGATCCAGCTTATTTCTTCGAATCACAATTTCATCAATCATCTCAACTGCATTTTGACGGGAAAGCTGTCTGGCTGTAACTTCCACCGCAAAAGGAATCACTTCATTTCCCAATGCTTTCCATGCGCCGATATTACTGCATACATGACGCAAGGTATAGAATGCAAACTCTTTGAGTTTGCCACCACGCTCAATATATTGTTGTAATGCATCCGACTCCAGATACTGCCCATCCCTAAGAAGCACCCTGGTTACTGCCTTGCAGCCCACCACATTCTCTTTATCTCCCTGAATACGAGGCATATAACAAATCTCCACCGTCTGTTCTGTCATTGCCTGGCAAATCTGCTGAATAATATCCTCATCTCTGGATTTTGCCGTTAACAAGTTATCTGTATACACTGCATAGACATTCGTCTTCATTCCTTTGATACTGCGGCGTGCTAAATCTGCTTTTTCCAAAATTTTGTCCAATTCATTATCTTCCGGCTCCACCAGATAAAGTCCTATTGTGGTATTATAAGCAATCTCCTGCGTCTCTTCAATATTTTTCTTATCCAAATCACTACACATCTCTGCCAGAGTCTGTGTCAGCTCTGCATAGTCCGAATAAGGCACCAGACCCACAAAATAATCTCCATCCACACGGGAACACAAGCCATCCTTTGCAATATAGGTTTGCAATACCTCTGCAAATTGTTTCAGAATAGAATGCCCGATTGACACTCCATATTGATAGCCAAATTTACTGAATTCTGTGATATCTGCGCAAAATACTGCATATTTTTCCTGTTTCGTGCGATTATGCAAAAGCTCGTCCGCCTGTTGCAATAATTGATGATACGGCAGCAAGTCCGTAATGGTATCTTCCGTCTGTGCCTGTGCAACCTGCGCCATATTCATAATTTTATTTTCCAGATCTTCAATCTGCTCCGCCATTTCAATACCGGATTCCCTGTCAAAATCGCTGTCCTTTAAAACTCTGGTCACGCCAAAAACACAGTCTGGCTTCTCCCCATCTGACCGAGCAACAGAAACACAACCGATCTCTACTTTTTGATAATCGCCGGCATGATTACGCAAACGGTATATATCCAAGGTATTACCCAAATTTTGTAGCCGTTCTTTCAAACTTCTCTGAAAACGATCCACATCATCCGGATGCAAAATGTCACTTAGACTCTTAATCCAATCCTTACCGGAAACTACCTTTTCATCCGAATAAGTACGATCCAGATTTCCACTACGGCTCAATATCTGCTGTTCAATATCATAAGTCCAAAATGTTTCATTCAAAAAAGTCGATAAAACCTCAGAGCGTCTGGCAATATCCTCTACCTCCCGTTCCAACTTCTTTCGTGGAGTAATATCCATGATAATACATAAATATACCGGCTGCCCTTCTTCATCATCCACACGACATCCATTAATATAAGACCATCTGACATCTCCCATCTTGGACACAATTCGATACTCAAATCCAAGCACTCCATGATTATTCAGCGCTGCCTGCACTTGCTTCTGTACCATTTGCTGGTCATCCGGATGCAGAACCTGATTCACATGATTACCAAAATTTTCATAATATTCTTCTTTGCTATAACCAGCCAAGCGGAAGAATCCATCATTGGCATAGAACAATTTAAAATCCGTCATTCTCAATTTGATCACACCACCAGGAATGCTGTTAGCAATCAACTCTGCTTCCCGCTTTGCCTGATAAACTTCTGACAAAATACGCTTGGTGTGTGTGATATCCATACAGGAACAGAAATAAACCATCTTCCCGTCTCTTATGATACTGTTTGCAGACAGGGAAATCCAAGAAATTAATCCATTTTTGAGCTTAGCTCGGAATTCTAACTGCATTTTGCCGCCTGCCGCTCTCTGCCTGGCAATTAAATTACGTACCTTTTGTTTATCCTCCTGCAATACCGCCGCCAATAACTTTCCATCAAATTTTTTTTCAAATTCCTCCGGCGTATAATGAAGAATCTCGTAAAATCTGGCATTCGCATAGATTAATTGCATCTCTGTGTCTTGTTTCGTTGTAAAAATGCCACACTCTGCCATGTCCAAAACCTGCTGTAATTCTGTCTGTTCCATCGTATTCACTCCTTTCCCCTGCTGTAGAATGATACCGTACTCTCCAATACAATGAATGTTAACTTATTTCTCGTATTTCTTTACCAAAACGGTTGCATTATGTCCACCAAATCCCAAGGAATTACTAATAGCTACATTAACCGGCATATATACTCCGTCTCCCTTGGTATAATCCAGATCACAGTCCGGATCATCGTCCACCAATCCTACGGTAGGATGTATGTATCCCTCTCCAATTGACTGGATACAGGTAATCAGCTCCACTGCTCCTCCTGCTCCAAACAAATGACCAATCATAGATTTTGTGGAATTAATCTTAACCCGATAAGCCTGCTCTCCAAATGCCAATTTGATTGCCGCCGTCTCAATGCGGTCATTCATAGGCGTGCTGGTGCCGTGGGCATTAATATAGTCCACGTCCTCCGGTGTCATACCAGCATCCTGAATTGCCAATCTCATGGCACGTGCCGCCCCGGAGCCATCCTCTAACGGCGCCGTCAAATGGCTGGCATCACAAGTGGATCCATATCCACCAATTTCTGCATAAATGTGGGCACCTCTGGCTTTGGCATGCTCCAACTCCTCTAAAATCAATACACCAGCACCCTCGCCAGTTACAAAACCATTCCTCTTCTTATCAAAAGGAATGGATGCTTGAAGTGGATCCTCCGAATCCGTCAATGCCGTCAATGCCTGAAAGGTCGCTACACCAAACTTACTGACAGAACTATCCACACCGCCGGCAAAAATCACATCCGCTTCCCCATGCTGTATTGAACGAAATGCCTCGCCGATGGAATTGGTACCGGTGGCACAGGCAGAAACCACGTCAATACATTTCCCATGGAGACCAAACTGCATCGCCACATTAGCTGCCGCCATGTTGCCCAATACCAGAGGCGCTGTCAGCGGATGAATCCGTCCAGGACCTTTTGCAAGTAATTTATCATATTCCCGTTCAATTCCCATCAGACTTCCCGTACCGGAACCGATGCACACCCCCAGACGATAGGAATCCTCCGACTCCACATCCAGTCCGGCATCCTCTAATGCCTGTTTCGCTGCTGCTACGGCAAACTGGCTAAAGCGATCCATGCGTTTCGCATCCTTTGGCGACATATACTCCTTGGCATCAAAATCCACAACCTCTGCTGACAATTTTGCCTTGTAATTTGTGGTATCAAAGCCACGAATCGAACCAATCCCCACCTTGCAAGCATGTATATTTTCCCAAAATTCCTGTACTGTGTTACCTATCGGGGTAATTAGTCCCATCCCTGTCACAACCACTCGTTTCATATTTCCGTAACCTCTTTCCTCCAAATGCATTAGATAAAGAATTTATATCTGATCTACAGCCTAATAACACTATACACCAAGACATACCGTCTCTATCTGGATATTTTGTCGATACCTTCCATCCAAACCCATCTATGGAAATCCAAGTCACCTATCAGAAGAATACCGATATCTGTGTCCATTGTCCGGTTATACAGGATGCATTATGATAAATGGCAAGGTCCAGAGCCAATTTCCACAGCATAAAAGTCTGCAGCATAACCTATCTTTTTCTTGTATGCTTTGCCCACCTGCTCCATAAAAGCCTCCACTGCTTCATCCTTGACAATGCTGACTGTACAGCCGCCAAAACCGGCACCAGTCATGCGGGATCCAATCACACCATCCACTTTCCATGCTTCTTCCACCAAAGTATCCAATTCTTTTCCTGTCACCTCATAATCATCACGCAATGACACATGAGACTCATTCATCAATTTGCCAAAAGTCGTGATATCATTCTCCTGCAATGCCTTGACTGCCTGAATCGTACGTTGGTTTTCGTAAACAGCATGCTTCGCTCTCTTGCGCCGATTTTCATCCTGAATTGTCATTTTGACCTGTTCATATTGCTCCTCATTCAAATCGCCCAAAGTCTGGATCTCCATTTTCTCTTGGATCTCAGACAATGCCTTTTCACATTCCGCACGTCTCTCGTTATACTTTGAAT
>CAMWKN010000097.1 GCA_947174825.1 uncultured Clostridium sp. | reverse complement strand
CAAAGAGATATTGCACGTCAAGATTATTGATCCATCTGACGTACTAAAAAATTTGCAGCAGTCGCTGCTAGTTTCTTCTCGGTTTCCCCAAAGGTATCCTTGGGATTGTTGCTCAATAAAATAACTGCTCCTACAGCATCACCCTCGCAGATAATGGGATGCACAGCCTCATAAAAAAAGGGATGCTGTTCCCCTGCAATCGGTTGATATTTCTGTTCCATCCCAGATGCCAGAACACTTTCCCGGTTGTCAATCAGTCTCTCTAATTCCCGGCTAATTGCCTGATGTAACAACTCTTTTCTGCCTGCACCGGAGGCTGCAATAATGTGTTCCCGATCAGCGATCGCCACCATATAGCCTGTAGTCTGTGACAAAGCATCTGCATACTTTCCGGCAAAGTCACTGAGATCCTCCATCGTGGAATATTTTTTTAGGATAATGCCGCCCTCCTGGTCGGTATAGATCTCCAATGGGTCTCCCTCTCTAATCCTCAATGTTCGACGGATTTCCTTTGGGATTACCACCCTGCCTAAATCGTCAATCCGTCTTGTTATACCTGTTGCTTTCATATAAAAAATCCTCCATTTACATATTTTCTATCCAATCTGATAGTATTATCTGTAAACAGAGGAATATTATGCACTGTGTTTCATTCAAAAAATGAAATTCATCATGAACTTCATCTCAAATCATCAATACTCTTAATTAAAGTACCGAAAAACCATAACTGTTTACGATGGCATCCAGTTTATGATTTGCCTGACAATATGGACATTTGCCCAATTCATAGCTCTGATAATCATTGATATCCGATACAAGGTAGATGGAATCAATCTCAAAATCACCAACTTTTTCTACCGCAGCAAAAATTGCCGATACCCCTTCCACCATGCCGCCATAATATTGGATTGCCTGTATCGTCTGTTCAATCGTTTTACCGGTAGTGGCACTGGCAAGCAATAGCACTACATGCTTATTTTTCAACATAGACTCTACATTTTCCCGAAAAATGAGGCCTCCGGTATTGATCTCCGGTGTAATCACATTAACGCATTCATGAGTATTGATTGACATAATTCCCATGGTGGTTAATTCCTCTGCCAGATAAGCTCCAATTACTTCGCAGCCGTCCATACAAACAATAGTGTCTACAATATGGTTATTCATGTACTGTTTGACAAACTCCTTCGCCGCCAATTGTGCCTCATTGTGCCGGCATTTGATTGGTGTGATATCTAAATAATAATTAATGTGTGAATGATTGGTTGCAAAATGTCCCGGAATGACCTTTAATTCAATTTTGTGATTTACTTTTGCCGGAATCTTCACCTGTCTTTGTAACAATCTTTCCATATGCAATAACCTCCCTTATACATTTATTAAGATGGACAGCTCCAGTTTCTACCAAAGCTGTCCATACCTGCTTCAGATCTCAGGTTTATCCTAAGTATCTGATATGTTTATTCATTATCATCTGGTACCTCTACGGTAACCTTTTCTAATTTCCACAATTCCTGTGCATATTCTTCAATGGTACGGTCAGAAGAGAATTTTCCACATTTTGCTGTATTCAACATAGCAGATTTTGCCCATCCTGCCGTATCACGGTATGCCTCCTCAACCCGTCTCTGTGCATCTGCATAGGAACGGAAATCTTTGAGAATGAAATACATATCTGCACGACCACCGTCACCATCCAGCAGAGAATTGTAAATATCACGGAATTCCTCTGGATTACCCGGAGCATAGGTTCCGTCTACTAACTGTGTCAGCACTTCGCGGATCTCAGAATCCATATTGTAGATATCCCGAGGATTGTACTGATTATTATGCTCATATGCAATAACCTCATCCGAAGACAGACCAAAGATAAATGCATTTTCTTTGCCAACTTCTTCTACAATCTCAACATTAGCACCATCCATGGTTCCCAAAGTCAGCGCACCATTTAACATAAACTTCATATTACCAGTACCAGATGCCTCCTTGCTGGCGGTAGAGATCTGTTCTGACACATCTGCGCCTGCAAAAATGATCTCCGCATTGGATACACGGTAGTTCTCAATAAATACCACTTTGATCTTGTCCTGAATAGACTTATCATTGTTGACAACATCCGCCACACTGTTAATCAGCTTGATAATCTGCTTTGCACGATGATAGCCTGCAGATGCCTTGGCACCAAAGATAAAGGTTCTAGGATAAAAATCTTTATCCGGATTTTTCTTGAGATCATTGTACAGATACATCACATGCAGGATGTTCAACAGCTGACGTTTATACTCATGCAGTCTCTTTACCTGCACATCGAAAATGGAACGTGGATTCACTTCAATTCCATTATGTTTCTTAATATATTCTGCCAGGCGAACTTTATTCTGATATTTAATATTCATGAATTCTTTCTGGCTCAGTTCATCATCCGCATAAACTGTTAACTCATTAATATGTGACAGATTGGTAATCCAGTCGTCACCGATTTTCTTGGTTACCCAGTCAGCCAGGAGCGGATTACCGTGTAATAAGAAACGACGCTGTGTAATACCATTGGTCTTGTTATTGAATTTCTCTGGCATCATCAGGTAGAAATCTTTTAATTCCTGATTCTTCAGAATCTCTGTATGCAATCTTGCCACACCGTTAACGGAGAAGCTGGCAGCAATTGCCAGATGTGCCATCTTAACCTGTCCATCATAAATGATCGCCATGCGCTCAACCTTGCCATAATCGCCTGGATAAGCTGCCTGAATATCCAGAATGAAACGACGGTTAATTTCCTCAATAATCTGATAGATACGAGGCAACAAACGGGAGAACAACTCTAATGGCCATTTCTCCAATGCTTCGGACATAATTGTATGGTTGGTGTAAGCACAAGTCTTGTTAGTAATGCTCCATGCCTCATCCCATTCCAGACCATACTCATCCATCAAAATGCGCATTAACTCAGCAACCGTTACTGTTGGATGGGTATCATTTAACTGGAAACAAACCTTTTCATAAATTTTATGAATATCGCTGTGGGAAGCCATATATTTGGCAACCGCACGTTGTACACTGGCTGATACAAAGAAATACTGTTGTTTCAGACGCAATTCCTTACCTGCCATATGGTTATCATTTGGATACAATACCTCGCAAATAGTACGTGCCAGATTTTCCTGCTCAACCGCTTTCTGATAATCACCCTTATCAAAAGAACTGAGGTTAAATGTATTGATTGCCTCTGCATCCCAGATACAAAGTGTATTTACTACATTATTATTGTAACCTACGATTGGCATATCATATGGTACGGCACGGACAGACTGGTAATCTTCCTGTGTAAAGACATCTTTTCCATTTTCGTCCTTGCGAATTGCTACATAACCACCAAACTTGACTTCTGCAGAATACTCTGGACGCTTGATTTCAAATGGGTTGCCGTCCTTCAACCACTCATCTGGTTTCTCAATCTGATATCCATTTTCAATCGCCTGGGCAAACATACCATATTTATAACGGATACCACAGCCATATGCCGGATAACCCAGGGTAGACAGGGAATCCAGGAAACAAGCTGCCAGACGTCCCAGACCACCATTTCCCAATGCAGCATCCGGTTCCTGGTCCTCGATGACATCCAGATCCATGCCCAACTCTTCAATTGCTTCTTTGATCGCTTTGTTTCCTTTGAGGTTGATAATAATATTTCCCAAAGCACGACCGGTTAAAAATTCCATGGACAGATAATATACTGTCTTGACATCTTTTTCTTCGTAAGTTCTGTGAGTTGCCATCCACTGGTCTACGATAAAATCCTTTACCGCATAAGAAACAGCCTGAAATAATTGCTGCTCGTCCGCTTCTTTGATCTTTTTACGGAAAAGTACCTTCACGTAATCTTCCACTTCTTTTTTGAATTCTTCCTTATTGATCTCTTTCATGTACTATATCCTCCTGCATTCGCTTTAAAACATAACTCAGAATCCATTATATACTAGATCCCTATAAAAATCAAATTGCGGGGCCAGCCAAAAATACATTTATGGCATTTTTTTGTCATTTTCCCAGAGATTATAGCAATTATCGTTGTATGACAGTTTTCCTATCCTTCCATTTTATACATTTCCATGGTTTCTCTATTCCGGTATTCATGTTTCTCATAATATCCGATTAGTTTCCCTTCTTCATCCCGCAAGGCAATCATATAAACATCTTTCTCTTCCTTTTCATTATGAAAAGTATATACCCGGTTATGATCCCTGCCCTTCCGAAACCAAGCCAATACTTTTTCGATCTTCTGCCTGGAATCAGCATTGTGACACCATAGCAGATTTTGTCCTATTAACTGTGATCCGCCCCATTTTACATAGTGTTCCTTTGCTGCCGGATTCATATAAATAATTTCATGCTCCAAATTACAAATAACAATAGAACTATGATCTTCCTCCGCCATACTGAATAAAAACGGATACAATTCTGTTTTGTCCATAACAGCCTCCTTTTTCTTTCTGTAATACTACTATTTTAGTTTAGCATTTGTAAGCAATTAAATATAGAAAAATTTTCTGTTATCCGACAATTTCCTGATTCTGCTGATAGTATTTTGCCTGACATTGGAACATCTCAGCATACTGCCCATCCAATTTCATCAGTTCCTGATGGGTACCCTCCTCAATAATCTCCCCATGCTCAAACATATAAATGCGATCTGCATCTCTGGTAGTGGAAAGTCTGTGAGAAATAAAGATGACAGTTGCATCTCCTGCCTTATTCAGAATATTCCGGTTCAAATCGTACTCTGCTTTGGGATCTAAGGCACTGGACGGTTCGTCCAGAATGGCGATATGCATGCGATCCTTTTTGGCAAACAGGCGGGCAATGGCTACTTTCTGTGCTTCTCCACCGGATAACTGCACACCATCTTCTGCAAATTCACGGGTCAAAGAAGTATCTAGTCCGGACGGCAATGTGCGAAGCCGTTCCAGAAAACCAGACTGCTCCAATGCCTCTGTAATTCTGTCCTGATCCTCTGCTTTCGGTTGCTGCATCATAACATTTTCCTGTACCGTAGCAGCATAGAGCTGGTAATCCTGAAAAACAGATCCAAAAATATCACGATAGTCCTCTGTACTATACTCTCTGATGTCGTGTTCTCCATAGCGGATGCCGCCTTCTGTCACATCATACAAACGCATCAACAGTTTAATCAAGGTAGATTTTCCAGCACCATTTTCACCGACAAATGCCACCTTCTCCCCCGGACGTATAGTCATGCTAATGTGTTTCAAAGTATCTTTATCCGCTCCGTCATAACGGAAGCTCATATCCTTGATCTCCAGAACAGAATGCTCCTCCGGAATAGATGCCTCCCCTACTGCTTCCTCAATCTTACTCTCATAGTTCATAAATTTACGAAAACGCTCGCAGAACATTCCTGCCCTCTGGATACGCTCAATACAATAGTTGATGGAATCCAGCTGATTCCGCATGATGCCCTGGGCATTATTTAGAGCTGCCACATCTCCCAGACCGATACTACATACCACCAGAGCCATATAGCCCAAATAGAGTGGGACACAGAACATCGACAAAACCGTAAACACAGCGATCCAGTTAACCAACGACCACAGGGAAATCTGGACACCATACTTTCTGGATATGTCAATCGTTTCGTCAATTGCTTGATGAAACTGCTTCTGCAAAGGTATTTCAATGTGAGAAAGTTTGATTTCCTTGGCATATTCCGGCTGATAAAATACCCGTTTGGAATAATTCGCCCGGCGCATGATGGTTTTCTTTTCCACGTCATACTGATATTCCAGTTTCATAATCTTGAAACGGGAAAAAGCATTGATGAAGAATCCCAAAATAGGAAACAGGGCAATTACTGGATCAATGAAAGTAATCAAACCAGACAATACCAAAACTGTCGTAACATTTCTGCCCATTCTCGCCAGATCAAAAATCGCAGTAACCACCATGTCTTCCAATTGGGATGCTGCCACCACAAAGTCATCATAGTATTCATCGCAGTCATAACAGATCAAGTCCATCCGAGCTGCCTTTTTTATCATTTCCTCCTGCATCATGCCAGTCATACGAATGATCCTCGGAGTGGCAAAACTTTCTGCACTGCGGTCAAATGCCATTAAAACTGCCATACCCACCGTTGCCACAGCCACTAATACTGCTGTCTGTCGGAAGGTATATGACGGATCCGACAGATAATTAATGAATGCTCTCATAAAAATAGTGTCCATGCTGGCATATACCACACCACCCAATACAAAAGATCCAAAGATCAAAAAAATCACCCCGGCATCCTTGCGACAAGCATACTTTAAAAGATAAGCATAAATGCTTAGGATTCGACTAA
>CAMWKN010000096.1 GCA_947174825.1 uncultured Clostridium sp. | reverse complement strand
TTTTTTCAAGCAGAAGACGGCATACGAGATCTAGAGAGGTCTCGTGGGCTCGGAGATCCGTATAAGAGACAGGCCTTGTATTCCTGATATTTTTCTACGATAGGCATTAATTCATTCTGTTCTTTCATGTATCGACGGTAACGCTCCTGATCCGCAATCACATCCGGATCTGTCAACTCAAGATTCAACTCTTCCAGACGGTTTACCAGATCTTCTAATTTATCAAACATTTTTATCCTCCATACCGCATCAAGCGGCAATTTTTTATTTATTATTCCTGCAAAACAACAATCCTATGTGTTGCCATCATGCCACAAAGCACTAACCACACTCTTTGCCACAACTGCGTCATGGTAGCGACATAATGTGCTACACATGCCACACAGCGCTGAGCACTCTGTCATTTCCTGCCAGGTCCTGATGAATCCGTACTTCCTCAAAGCCATTTTCCCGCAGCATATTGGCAACGGTTTCCCCCTGATCATAACCAATCTCCAGATACAAGCGTCCACCTTCCTGCAAATATCTCCCTGCTTCTGCCGCCAAACGTCGATAAAACAGACAGCCGTCTATGCCACCATCCAGTGCTATCATAGGCTCATGTTCACGCACCTCCGGCATAAGTTCCGGAATGACTGCAGATGCAATATAAGGTGGATTGGATGTAATCACATCATAGGACTCTGTTACCTGTGCAAAAAGGTCACTCTGCCACATCTCTACCTCCGCACCCAGTTGTTTACAATTATCCTGTGCCACTGCCAATGCTTGTGGGGACAAATCCACTCCATGGCAGACCGCCGGATTTCCCAGTTTCTGCAATGCAATAGCGATACAACCGGAACCAGTACATACATCCAATACCCGTTTTCCCTCTATCACTGGCAAAACTAATTCCACCAAGGTCTCCGTATCCTGTCTGGGGATCAATACATTCTGATTCACAGAGAAAGACAGCCCCATAAACTCCACTTCCCCTGTCAAATGTTGCAATGGAATCCGTGTTTCTCTCTGCTGAATCAGAAAATGATACCGTTCCTCTGCTGCTCCGTCCATAGTTTCCCCCTGACGCAGCAGATATTCTGCCCGTTTCATTCCAGTCACATATTCCAACAAAAGCCATGCATCCCATTCTGCATCTGGCACCTGGCATTCTGCCAGACAGTTTTTGCCCCAGTCGTATGCCTCTACATAGGTCATAATCTGTCTATTCCTCCGAATCTACAGATGGTTTATTCTTCCCATCGCTATTTTCCTTGTCAAAGAAATGATCCAGGGATCCTAATTCACCATCCTCCATATCGGCACTAGTTTGATTAAGTGACTCTAATTCCATGCGACGTCCTGCTGCTTTGCTTGCCTGACGCTGCTCCTTAGCTTCGCGCATCTCGCGTTCCCTGATCTGTTTATCCCTGTCATTGGCACGCTTTGCATCCTCTTCCTCGCGCTTTCGCATTTCCTCTGTCATTTTAATCTCTGGTTCATTCTCCTGCTCTGCCGGACGTTTTCCCTGTCTCTGCAATCTGCGCTTTCTACTCTCTTCCATGGCAAGCATACGGCTTTGATAAGACTTCCAGTCAAATACTGCCTCCACCGATGCAATTGCCACTTCAATCATGGAATCATCTGGCTCTCTGGTTGTCAGACGTTGCAGCCACATTCCCGGCTTGCTTAAAATTTCAACCACTTGGGCATCACTATTGCCTGCCCATAAAATAAATTCATAGGACACACCTGCCACTACTGGTATTAATACCAGACGGCTGAACATACGCATCCACATATTTTCAAAATGTAAAAACATAAAGAAAATAATACTGAGAAACATTACCACAAACAGAAAACTGGTGCCACATCTCCGATGATGTCTGGACTGCCTGCGTACATTCGCTACTGTTAATTCCTCACAATTTTCCACACAGTTAATGGTCTTATGCTCTGCTCCATGGTACATAAATACCCTGTGAATATCCTCCATAAAAGAAATAGCACACACATATCCAATAAATAAAGCAACTCGGATAATCCCCTCAATCAGTGCTAACAGCACCATAGAATGCACCTTTCTCTGTAACAAAACAGACAGACCAAAAGGCAATGCCACAAAAATTGCCAACGCCAGTATCACAGACAATACTACTGTCAACACCATTTCAATCTGCTCTTTGCTGTCATTTTTTGCCTCAGAACTTTCCTTCTCTTTCTTGGAGGCTGCTTTCTTTCCTGCATCCGTCAAATTCCCCTGTGCAGGCTTTTTCCCATTCCCCGGCTCCTCGTCCTCATAAAACTGGGCAGAGTATGCCAGCGTCTTCATTCCCAGATACAGGGAATCCACAAATGCCACAACACCACGGATCAGGGGAAGTCGAAAGAATATTCCCCTGTCTGCGTTACTCTTGCACTTTTTATTATCTACCACAATCTCTCCATCGGGTTTCCGCACTGCAACGGCATACTCTGACTTATTGCGCATCATAACACCCTCTAAGACAGCCTGCCCTCCGATTCCAGATGACTTCATATCCTGTACCCTCCAAATTTTATCTCAAGCCATTTCGGTCGGCACGAAACCGATCGATGTTCACCAAACACCTTGTGCCATCGCTCAAATAACACAAATGGTCACAGTACCATTATAACCAGTACTGTGACCATCTGCAAGACCGAAATCACGGCCATTTTTATTGCTAGTTAGACTGAATGCCATATTTACGATTGAATTTATCGATCTCACCACGTGCCTTAACAGACTTCAGCTGACCATTATAGAAATGAATGGCACTTGGAACAGATTTCCACATGGATCTCTTCTTTCGTGGAGCCAGTCACAAACTCATTACCGCAGTTGCATACAACCTTTGCCTGATAATAATCTGGATGAATTCCTTCTCTCATCGTTTTACCTCCATTCCACTATCCTCCGGATAGCTATTTTCCTATACGAAAAAGATACACATTGCTCTTTTCGACCTCATTTTTAACACAACTGCTTTAGTATAACACAGAAAAAAAATCATTGCAAGATTTATTTTCATGCGATTCCGCATTTTGCAAATGTCTGGAGATAATAACTAATCGTCATCCTCTACTTCTGAGTCATCTCCCATATACTCTCTGCTGGTCACACGTTTCTTATCCCGGTTTTCTTCTACCAGTTGGGATAACTGCTCTTTGATCCGTGCCGAATCTGGAATATTCACCAATTCAAAGTTCCCCATGCTCTTATCTGATGAGGACACCCGAATGGTACCCAGATGGAAAATCTTCTGGATTAAGGTTCTAGATAGTGACAGATCCAACACCCGATACAAACGCACTTCGTTCTCCACGGTCTTAAATAATCCGGTTGTAATAAACAAACGATCCTCTGACAGCGCATATTTTGTAAATGTCCACGGCAAGCGGCACCACAAACGTTTTCTCTCACTCCATACATATTTATTTTCTTCCATTATTCCCTCCATTCCGAAACAAAGCATTTGCCTGTTCCTTGACTTCACTTTTCATTTCCTACTTCAAAACAAAACTAATCTTCCTGCGGATATCTTCACTGGATGCTCCCGCCATAATTTCATACTGCCCGGATTCCAGTACCCTGCATCCCTCCTCTGCTGAATAATAGCACAGATCAAATAATGGTATCTTGAAACGAATCACTCTTTCCTCCCCACCAATCATCTGTTTCTCACGGCGAAATGCCAAAAGTGTTTTGCGTGGTCGTTTTACCACTGATCCCACTTTCCTGCCATAAATCTGTACCACCTCATCTGTTGTCACCTCCGAATCATTGCGAATGGTCACTTGGACAAAAATCACACCATATTGGTCTCTCTGCCCCGAAGCTTCCTCTATCCGTTCCAGTTCCAAGTCCTCATACTGACAATTGCCATAAGTCAGTCCATGTCCAAAAGGATAGCTTACCGCTCCCTGATAATACTGGTATGTACGTTCTCCCTGAATAATGTCATAATCATCCATGGGTGGCAGATCTGCCTCTGTCTGATACCATGTCATTGGCAATCTCGCAGCTGGCGATACCGCTCCTGTCAATGCATCAGCAATACCATTCCCCAATTCCATTGATCCAGATGCTGTATTGAGAATAGCCGGCAAACGCTCCCTCGCCCAAGCAATTGCAAATGGCACACTGCTGATCAACACCAGAACCGTATTAGGATTCGTTCTGTATACCTCTTCCATCATAGCCTGCTGATACGGTGGCAGAGATAAGGTAGACCGATCAACCTCCTCCTTGCAGGTAATCATTGGATTTGCCCCCAGGTAAAGCACTGCAATATCTGCCTGCGCTGCAGCCTGCACCGCCTCTGCAATCCCATCTCGAACAATCTCCAAGTGAATTTCCAATGTTCCAGACGGATCCATGCTGCAATCCGCATCCTCCTGACCGTTACTATCTTCGCCATTGTCTGATGCATCCACCGGGACGCAAAGACAGCCCTGCTGATCAAACTGTATCGCTGCTCCATTCCATGCACAGATCTGCAATACCCCTGAATCACCCATGGCATCCTCATTCTGAGGCTGTAATTTATCATCCTGTAGGACGCCACTCCGGATACCATCATAGCATTGTCCATCCTGGTGCAGTTGATATACTTCCTTGACAAACCAACCAAACGCCTCTTCAGAAACAGCCCGAATCAGCCCGGTTTCTCCCCTGTCTGATGCATCCTCCGTTTTCAACAGTTTTCCATTGCTGCACGCCCGCAGTGTGGTTCTACCCTCTCCCCAATATTCAATCCGAAAAACCTCTGCCTGTTCTCTGGCAACTGCATGTAAAGTTCCATCCGCAGCATTGACTCCCAGATAATTTTTCCCCTGAGGACTAACAGATTTGTTATCCAGACGAATTTTTACCAGCTCCATACCATTTTCCACCACATGAATGCGATTTTTAAGCGCCTCCTGCATTCCTTGAACAGGTGTCACGTAGTATGGTGGCATTCCAGAATACCAGTCCTTATACCATACATCTGAGAGTGGACCAAGAACAGCTACAGAACACTCCGAAGCCAATGGCAATATTCCATTGTTTTGCAGCAATACCACCGATTCTGTCGCCATCTCCCTGGCAATTTGATGATGTTCCTGTGTTCCCACATCCTGTACACCAATATGTTCATAAGGATTCGTTCCCGGTGGATCAAATAGCCCCAGACGCAGCATAACTCCAAAATGATGGCAGAGTGCTTCATCAATCTGCTCTTCACTAATCATTCCCCGCTGATAGGCATCTGTGGCAGCTTGCCGCACCAGATCTTCGTCATCGGTAAAACAGTCGATCCCTACTGCCAATCCTGCCGCAATCGTTTCCGCATGTTCGGTAAAATAATGGTGCATCTCTACTGTCTGAGATACATCCTGCCCGTCGCAGACCACATGCCCAACGCCCCACTGCTCCTTGGCTATGCTACGCACTTCCGGATTCAGCATACAGGGAATTCCATTTATTTCATTATACGCTGCCATCAATCCTTCTGCACCATGCTCCTGAATCACACGGCGAAATGGTTCCAAATAATATTCCTCCCGATTTCTGTCATCGATCACAGAGGATTTCCAGCATCTTCCCTCCTCCACATTATTGGCATAAAAATGTTTTACTGTGGCAGCCGTTAATAAATGCTCTGGATCATCCCCCTGCATTCCCTCCACATAGGCTCCTGCCATCTCTCCAGCAAGCAGAGGATCCTCCCCATATCCCTCTTCTGTGCGACCCCAACGTGGATCCCGCTCCATATCCACAGTTGGCGCCCACAAGCTGAGGCTCCGATGTCTTCCGGCAGAATACAATCCCCTTGCTTCGGTACCGGTAACACGCCCTACTTTCCTAACCAGTTCCGTATCCCAGCTTGCACTCATGCCGATTGGGTTCGGAAAAATGGTAGTATATTCCACCTCCTGCCGATCCCATTCCTGGTCATGCCTTGCCTGAACGCCATGCGCCCCCTCCCCGCCTACACTAAAAGCCTGTATCCCTAAACGGGGGATTTGGGGACATCCTGTACCCATACACTGTAATTTTTCCTCTATGGTCAGCTGGGATAGCAAATAGCCCAATCTCTCCTCCTGTGTTAAATTTACATTCCACAGCGGTGTTTGTAAATAATCCTGCATAAATAAGGTACCTCACCTTTCGATTTGCGGAAACATAATCATTTGTTTATCGTTGACTTACAGGAATTTGCAAAGCAAATTCCTGTAAGTCATATTATACCTATTTTTGACATAGAAACAATATATAAAATGTGATAATCTGATATGGGAGGGATCTACCAATGAATAAAAAAATAAAACAATATCTATATTGTACTATTATATATGTTAATATTCTGAAATCC
>CAMWKN010000095.1 GCA_947174825.1 uncultured Clostridium sp. | reverse complement strand
GAAAACTTTGGTACTATCTCACAAAAAATTCAAGGAAGAATTAGCAAAAACCACCGAAGAAAATACAGAAAAAATACACCAGGCATCCCCAAAAGTGCTAAAACTGTCAGTGTCATTTCATTAATATTTACCACAAAATTTTCATTCATTTGCAACAGGAAAAAATTGCAGGCATATAGAATAATCACGCCAGAAAGACTTCTTCCTATCATACGCAGGAGCAAAATTTCTACCTTGCAACCTAGACATCGCAAAAAAACAAGAAAAATTACCAGAATCATTATGGTATTTAACATCAAATGCCACCTTTCAGCTAGGCACCCAAACTTTTTTTCTGCAAAAATTCATATTGCCCGTGCCTGACCAACTTCTTTTTTACACTCTATGCAAAAAAGATTATTTTTAGGACAAACAAAGTCCAAAGGCGTATAAACAAGGAATTTCCTGCTTATACTATATATAACTACCATAATTTGGATACCAAATGAACATGTTGGTTCACATATTTGTGTCAGCTTAGCCCTGATGTGGCATTTGACACCTTATATGCGTTAGTAGAGCGCAGGAAAGGATTCCTATGAATTTATCAATCAGACAAAAACAGAAAAAGCCTCCCAAACGGGAGACTTTCCTAAAAAAATCTTTATTAGAAGCACAGCGAAGTCTGGAAAATGCATATACTGGTCTGGATGCTGTCGATGATCCAGATATGATAGACAGCTATATTTATGAATTAAATGCTGCCTATCTCCGATATAGCATTATTTTGCGCGATATGCGGGAGCTAAATCTTACTTTGGACGAAGAACATCAAACACCCCAAATAGATCCAGCTGACCGTTTCCCCACGCTTGATTTGGCGTCACGCTCCCTGCGGGATTCGCTCCCTGTATTAAATACTTTTGGACTGTAACTGTATCCATGGATATGTCATTGCGTCTGACCAGTCCCCATTCCACCAGAAGAGCAACCGTGCCAGCGGTTAATGCGGCTGCAGCACTGGAACCGCTCTGACTATCATATCTGGCATACGTTTCTCGTTCTGTCACAGACTGAGGTGGAAGACCGATCCCTGGTAATGGTCCTAAAATATTGACTCCAGGTGCCACAATATCTGGCTTAACCAAGCCAAGCCGGGTGTAACCACGACTGGAATCTATAGAAACTCCACCCGTGTTACCATTATAAAATCCTGTCGTAATAATACCAACACTATTTGCTGGATCACAAATCGTTACATTGGGATCTGCCTGCAAGAAATAGGTTTCATCGCTGATAAAATTCCGTATAGGCAGCCAGATATGAAAATTACTTTCCATGTTGTTCTCATTAAAAACTCGTATGCGCCATATTCCACCCTGTGGCTCTTTGAATTTTATCCGTATACATTCGTCTCCACTTTCTGCTGAAACCAGCAAATATTCTACCTCAACTGTAGTCTGTTCGAATAAAAAGCGGATTTCATTACGTTCCCCTAACCGGGCTATCGTTTTACCACTAAATTCACCACTGGGCGAGACCAAGCCTACCGAGTATCTGCCAGGCGCCCCACTCCAAAGCTCCATGGTAAAGCCACCTCTGCCTGGTCCAACTCTTAATTCTACCTCTGCATTTTCCCCGGGACTGAGCTGACCGCTATAATAATGATGGGATGAATTGGCTTCATTCCCAGCAGCATTAACCATGAAAGTTCCTCGATAAGAACCATAGAAGGACATCATTTCTCCTAAAATTCCTCCTGTATTATGTCCGCCCTGGTTGGTTCCCATCCCCAGACATACCACTAAGGGTAATTCTCTCTTGATAGCTTGATTCCATAAATATCGGATGCCCAACATAATATCGCTTTCAGAATAGCAGGGTTCATTTCCTTGTATCTGATAATAATCCCTAAAATTTTGTTTTGCCTCTTTGCATTTCACCACACAGATCGATGCCAGTGGTGCCACCCCCGTAAAGCCGCGTTCCTCATTACGATTTCCACATGCCACTCCCGCCAGAAAAGTTCCGTGACCATTTTCATCCCGACTTGGCACCACGGACCATGGATCATCCGCCGCCAGAGCCAATGCAATTTCATCCGAGTTATATTCCATTCCAAATAAAAAACCATCCGGAACAGTCCCAAGACCGCCTTCCGGCTTCTCTTGTATGGTCTGATCCCAGATGCTCAAAATTCGACTGCTACCATCTGCATTGATAAATGCCGGATGGGTATAGTCAATACCTGTATCTACAAATCCAATCATTACACCTTGACCTGTCAAATTCAGGTTTGTCATCCGCTGCACTTGTGCCACGCCCATTTCCTCCAGGGTATCGTCAGAAGACAATAGTCCAAAAGCTCGGGGAATTACATACACACCCGACCAATTTTCATATTTAACACGCCCCTCCTGAAGATATAAAACGGCATAACGATTACACGCAATCTGATAACAATTCGAGAAATACCACTCTGGTATTTTTGAATTATCTCCTACATGTTCCACCAGATAATCAATATAATCCTCCGAATATATCTGCTCCCGGCAATTCACATCCATATCACTTATCCCAGCCTGCATAGATAATTATTGTATTATATGCATCTGTTTTATTGCCGTGATAGAACAAAGTATGTTTCACATAACATATTATTTATCTATTTTAGAATCCTTTGTCTTGTCCCGTATCACATATTGCGGAGCATCATTAATGCTGATATATACCCTGCCCAGGTATTCTCCAATCATTCCCAGTGTAAATAAAATCAATCCACCAATGATACAGAGCGCTACCATAGTAGAACTCCATCCCACAGGCACCAAAGGATTAATCAATTTATTAATCACAATATAAATTACACCTAAAAAACCCAAACTAGCAATGATAATTCCTGCCATAGTTGCAAAACGTAATGGTTTTACCGAAAATGCCGTAAAACCGTTTAACCATAGATTAATGAGTTTGCCAAAGGTATAACCAGAACTCCCCTCTTCCCGCTTCCGGTGTGTAACAGGAACTGTTCCAATATTTTTAGTACTTCTCAGTACCAAACCAATCACATACGTATAGGAGTTATTATAACGACATATCTCATCAACAATAAAACGTTTTGCCGCAAAATAGCTGGTTACCATCAATCCCTTCGGTTTTCCTAGAAGTATATTACACATCTTATCATTCACACGGCTTCCCAAATTCCGAAAAACATTATGTTGCTTATTGTCATATGTTGCATACACAACATCATACCCTGCCTCAATCTGATCAACCAATTTAAATAACTCATCAGCCGGAGTCTGTCCATCATCATCCATAGATATGACAATATCTCCCGTTGTCTCACGATAACCTGCCATCAAAGCAGAATGCTGCCCGAAATTTTTAGCAAAAGAGACCCCGTGAACATACTCATATTTTTGAGACAAGCTAACAATCTTATCCCAGACATGATCTGGGGAACAATCATTAACTAGAATTATCTCATGCTCAACATCCCTTTTCTGGATGGTATTCTCTATTTCATCCACTACACCTTCTATTGTATTCTCTGATCCATAACATGGAATCACAATTGATAATTTCATTTTCGTTCTCCTTTTCTACTCCGTTCACATCCATATGCCGTACATCGTATATTTTAATCATTTATCATTGCCATAAATATAATATCGTGAAATTTTCCATTAATTTTCTCTTCATCTTTTAGATATGCTTCCTGCACAAATCCCGCATGTTCATAGGAACGAATTGCCCCCACATTCGATGCAAATACACGAAGCATGATTTTGTGAAGATGCAGCTGTTCAAAACCATATTTGCAGATCAACTGAGCAGCACTTCTGCCATATCCCTTTCCTCTGGCATCATCCTCACCAATAAAAATGCCAAACTCTGCTTTTTGTTTCTCTAAATCAACATCCCGCAAGTAAACCGATCCCACTGGCATATTCGACTGCTTGGTATATATGATAAATTGAACAACTTCCCCTGATGCTACCTTGCTGTCCATCCATGCGTTATGAATTTCCTCTGTAAAAGTCTCTTGAAATATAAAATTATGCTGGACATTAGGATTATTTCGCCATTTTACAATCAACGGAGTATGCTCCTTCGTAATCGCTCTTAAAACAATGGATTCTCCCTCAATATCCTGTGAAACTGCAAAAGTATTCATATCTATCCTCCACAATTCATGATACAACACTGTCAAATTATGTCTAATAATCTAATATCAACAATTACCTGCTTCTTTATTCGATTATATTTCATACGCCGTTATAAACAGGCTCTTGCATCCGTTCTGTCAACAACTTCATCTCTCCACTACCTCGCATTTCGATCTGAGGCGATCCCTTCTTTTCGATATAATCAGCAGTAATGGTAACTCTGCCAATCAGATCATCTTTTGGAATCTCATACATAATATCCAGCATAAAATCTTCAATAATGGTTCGAAGTGCTCTGGCTCCGGTCTTTTTCTCTGCTGCCTGTGCTGCTATAGCGTGGATTGCCTCGTCACTAAATTGCAAATCCACCTCGTCCAATGCCAGAAGTTTCTGATACTGTTTCAATATCGCATTTTTCGGTTTGGTCAATACCTCCACCAACATGTCCTCTGTCATTGCCTGCAATGCAAATACCACCGGCAATCTGCCTAAAAATTCCGGAATCATACCGAATTCCCGCAGATCCTCTGTTGTAGCCTTTTCCAATATATTGCTGTCCTCATCATACTTGTCCTTTAAATCGGACAGAAAGCCAATGGATGATTGACGGTTCAAACGATTTTTAATAATCTTGTCCAATTCCGGAAAAGCACCGCCGCAAATAAATAAAATATTTCTGGTATTAATTGTAGTCATAGGCACCATGGCATTTTTATTTGCTGCCCCCACCGGCACCTCTACATCGCTGCCCTCCAGCAATTTTAACATCCCTTGCTGCACCGATTCTCCGCTGACATCACGGCTGTTGGTGTTGCGCTTCTTGGCAATCTTGTCAATCTCATCAATAAATACAATACCATGCTCCGCTTTTTCCACATCATTGTCCGCTGCCGCCAGTAATTTTGACAATACACTTTCCACATCATCACCAATATAACCGGCTTCAGTCAGTGATGTGGCATCAGTAA
Organism: uncultured Clostridium sp.; assembly: GCA_947174825.1. The sequence goes on along the minus strand of CAMWKN010000095.1, from coordinate 1,261 downwards.
TGGCAAGCGGCACCTGCAATAATCGTGCTAAAGTCCTAACCAGATATGTCTTGCCACATCCAGTAGGTCCAATCATCAGCATGTTGGATTTCTCAATCTCAATGTCGTCCATCGTATCAGTTAATACCCGTTTATAATGATTATACACCGCTACTGATACTACTTTCTTGGCATAATCCTGTCCTACTACATACTCATCCAACTGCGCTTTGATCCGATGTGGTGCTGGTAAATGTTCAATATCAAATACGACCTCTTCGGCTTTCTTCTTTTGGGATGCCTCCTGTTTTTCTTCCTTTTTGCGCTTTAATTTCTGCCGCTTGGGAACCTCCTCATATGGCGGCATTGTCCCCATATGAAACATGTCCATATAGGGCATTCCATTCATCGGAACTGTATTCAATGTCTTTTGCATACAATCATTACAAATACAGATATTATTATTCGGCACCGGCATCTTAATCATCTTGCCTGCCTTGCTCTCCGGTCGCCTGCAAATATAACAGACATCCTCATATTCGTTATCTTCATTATCATTCGGTTTATTTGTATCTTCAGCCACTCTTCTTTCCCCCATATCCTTTAATAGTCTAAAGTATACCCCAACTCCCATAAAATGTCTAGCTAACCATGGCTTGTCAGGCATTCCTGCAGTCTTCCCCGTTGTTTCGCAAAGATAATCCTTGTATCTCCAATGAAGCATAGCAGCAAGTTCTATTACAAAATGCAGAAACGCAAAAGAAAAAGACAATTGACAAGCTGCCTGTTTATAAGTAAAATAAAATGGATTTCATAAATGTCGCTATAGCTCAGCTGGATAGAGCGACCGCCTCCTAAGCGGTAGGCCGGAGGTTCAAATCCTCTTAGCGACGTTAGAATAAAGAGTTTCGCAAGCGAAACTCTCGCGCCGAGCGCAATCGCATAAGCGACATCTTCATCTTTGCGCGAGTGCGCATCTTCGCTCCGCGGGGGCACTGAACATCCACTGGATGTTCAGTGCCCTTGCGGAGCGTTTTTTATTGAATAGGAGAATTTCCTATTCGATAAAAAATGCCGAAAATACTTGATTCCAAGATTTTCGGCATTTCTATTTTTAGAGATTTGACTTAGCTTCACTCTTCATCTTCGGATTCCTCCGGCTCCCCTTCATCGGGATCCGAAGTTTCCTCCACAAAATCTTCTTCCTCCACTGAAGCCACGGCTTTTTTCTCCGTTTTTGTCCGAGACTGTGGATGTTTACGCTGTATCTTAAAAATCACAT
>CAMWKN010000094.1 GCA_947174825.1 uncultured Clostridium sp. | reverse complement strand
GACAGTGCTGCCTTGGCAAAGATAAAATCCAGTTCTGTTAAAATTAGGTAGTTCTGCTCCAGGTAGCAACTCTGCTCTGCAGCCTGATTTGTCAGGTCTGCCAATATTTTTTCAATCTCTTCCTGTTCTGCGCCTTCCAACTCACGGATCTCATTATTGAGCTTAACCACGGAGGAAGGTTCGATAAACAAGGTAGATCCAGTAGAAGACTGGTCGTGTAACATACCGGAAAAAGAGCCGCGGTATTCTGCTTTGACCGGAAGGCAGTATCTGCCGTTTCGCATGGTAATAATGGCATCTTGCAGCATATTTCGGTGGCTGCTTAAAACGGTATTGAGCTGTTCGTGAATCCGGTCTCCGGCAGATTTCAGTTTGCGTCTTACCTGTGCCAGTCCGGGACTGGCATCATCAGCGATTTCATCCATTTCCGGAATACAGCGTCTGATTTCCTGCATCAGTGGGAAAAGTGGTTCGATCAACTGATAGCGTTCGTTGAGAGAATCCCCGGTTTCTTCCTGTTCGTTCAGGCTTTTTCGGAAAAATGCCTTTACCTGCCCTGCCGTGGCTAGCAGGCTGGCGATATCCAATAATTCTCCCATTCCCAGAATTGCGCCAATTTCCATTCGTTTCAAGCTGCCTCTGATATCCCGCACTCCGCCGAAAGAAACGCCCCCCTGAGTCATGATATGAGTCAGGGCATCCGAAGTTTCCCTTTGTGCAGTCTCAATCACAGTCTGTTCTGTATGCGGCAGCAGATGGGCACACAGTTCCTTTCCACCAGTGGAGCCAGCATGCTCCTGTAGTTGAAGGATGATTTTATCATATTCTAATGTTTTTAATACTTTTTGGTTCATAGTAGTTGTACTCCTGTTTGTTATCAATCAGACTTTTGTCTATCATACACTATTTTCGGTGTATTTAACAAGTTATTCATACTGTATTCATAACTTTGTGCTAAGATATTTAAGAATATATACGATACGGGGGATGGTTGTATGGAAGAACGGCAGGATAAACAGCAGGATATTCAGGATCGTGACCAGATTAAGAAACACTTTATTCGGGAGCAGTTAAAACCACAGCGGTATAAGACAGCTATGCGCCTGCTGCGCTGGGGTATGTTGGTGTTGTGTGCAGCCATTTTGTTTGGAGGGATTTCCGCAATCTCTTTTTATATAATGAGAGTTTATTTTCCCTGGGAGGAATTGGATGAGAACATTGTTGTAGCACCTGCTCGTGCAACAAGCAGCCAGCCTGCGGATGAAAGAACGGTAACGCAGGAGATTGCTCCGGATTTATTGGCTTCTCTGGAAGGATATGAAAAGTTTTCTGCCCAGTTAGCCCAGGTAGGTGACTCCGCCAATGCTGCAGTGGTCCGATTAGGCAGTTATGATATGACCAAGTCCATTGTTCCGTATTCACCGGAATACAAATACTGTGGTATTCTTTTTCACGAGACAGAGAAATCTTATTATATCCTAACAGAATATGTGGTAGCACAGAAAGAGAACAATTTGGGTTTGGTGATAGCAGAATTTTACCATGGAAAAGCTGTGGAGGCAAAGGTATGTGGTTATAGTGAGGAGTTGAATTTAGGAATCCTTATTGTGGATAAATCCCAGCTTACTCAGAAAGAGCAGCAGGATATTGTGATTGCAGAGCTGGGAGATGATGCCGGTCTGCAATTAGGTAGTGCCGTATTAGCAGTGGGAAAGCCAAATGGCAGATTTTATTCGGTGAATACCGGTCTGATTACAAATGCCGGGATACCGGTGTCCATTCAGGATCAGGAATTACGGATGTATACCATGAACCTTGCCTATCAAGAAGGTAGAATGGGCTTTGTGTTAAATGTACAGGGACAGCTTGTGGGGATGCTGTCCTCAAAATATAAGGGGGATACGGGAGAAATCGATACAGCGTTTTTTAGTCTGTCGAATCTGGAGTCAGATCTCAATAGTATGATACGAGGGCAAAAAACACCATATCTGGGGATTTATGGAATCAGTGTCGGCACAGAGTCAGCAGAAAACTTCCATTCTGGGAACAACGTCAGTGCGGCATATTTGGGGACATCTGGTATTTCTGGAATTTATATTGAGCAGGTTACGTCCAGATCACCTGCCTATAAAGGAGGAATGCGGGTGGCAGATGTGATTACCGAAGTGGATGGACAGCCTATGAATACTATGGAAGAGTTACATGAATATATAGCTGCTTGTAAGTCTGGTCAGGAGATTACCATTCTTGTTGATCGTGGGGGGGATTCCCAGAGGATCAGCAAGAAATTAAAAGTTACATTGAAATGAGCAAGATGTGATTAGTGTATCACATTATCATCTTTCATCATTTGTACCAGTTTATGACGGAAAGCCTTTTCGGAAATATTTTGGTCATGGAAGGCAGAGTGATTAAAATCAAATTCCGTATCACAGACCATTTCCTGCGTATAAATTTCCATAGAACGCTTCTGGTAATGTGGCCAGAAAATGCAGATTGCTCCCGGCATAGAGTGGGTATCACATGGAAACTGTTTTGTAAATTCTGCAATTTGGCTTTGTTCTAACATATACACGTGACTGTATAATCCGGTTACCTTCGCCAGACGTACACCGTTGATGGTAAAGGTATTCATGTCAAATCCATCAAAAGATTCTTTGCTGTCCTCTAAATGTGAGACTTCCTGTTGCAATATGGCGATTACCGGCAGTTTGCGCTCGCTATCATTTACCAGAGTGTGGAAATAACGAAATTCCTCCTGTGTCGTAACAAAGTGTGCTTTGGTGCTGAGACGGGCGATATCCGTTAGTCCCACTTTAGTAGAGAGATCCGACAGGAAAGACGGCTTTATAAAAGTGGATCGCTGTGAAATTTCATTTGGCATATCCCGGGAGGTCATGTGGTAGAAATGCAGTCTGCCGTCATCAAAGCGGGTAATATAGGAATGGATATGCCAAAGTGTGCCGATGGACTGGCTATCAACATAATATATCTTCATGGAGAAAGAAAATTTTTCTGGCTGATAGTCAAAGCAGATCTGGTATCCGGGTAGTTTGTTGCGGTAACTGCATAGGTCTGCAGGAATATCTTCAAATACGGAATTAAACTTGAATCGCGCCCATTTAAATAAAATGTAGGCTCCATTAGTAAATTCCGATTCCAGAGTTCTGGTTTCTTTGTGCAGTAGTGGAAGCTCCAAGTGAAATAAAACAGAAGAATCCAGACGTTGCAGTACGGGTTTCTGATAACTTCGTTCCTCTCGGGGTACAGGCAGCCCGGCAATGATTTCTTCCAGTTCTGCATTGTGGACACTGCGGTTATTTAATAGCTGAACCATTTGATTGTAGCTGAGATTCGGAGAATCCAGTTTGAGTAATTCCCGAATCAGGTCTTTGCGTGAGCATTTGAGAAATTGCCTGGCAATATCGTGGTTGCGGTCAAATAAGGCAGCAATATCCGGATGCAGCGTACTATGGTCGTCGATTCGGATACGGAATTTCGTTTTGAGCATCAACTCCCAGTTGGAATTTTTATAGTGATTATAGGATAGCTGGTCGAAGAGTTGTATCAGAGACCAGTCATTTAACTCCAAATTTGCCAGGATACAGTTCAGAATACGGGACAATTCTTCGCTGCCCTTCCAATATTGTTCATCAGAGAGCAGACTTTTATAGCGCATATCATGTTCGATTTCGTGCCAGCCTTCAAAAAAGACAGTACGAAACTGAACTTCAAACGTGGTATCAATGGGTAGGCTCCATAGTTTCTTCTTGTACAGACCAAAGTATTCGGAAGGAAAGCGAAAGACACCATTGATCTTTGTTGCTTTGAATTCATTTGCTGAAATATTGGTGCGGGACCACTGGTCAATCATCTGGAAGGTACTTTCCATGATATCCCGACAGATACTGAGATCATCATAATAATATAGAACCACACGGATTCCTACTAAATCCTGTAATTTTTTTGGATTTTGACTGGTTCCATATTGTCTTCTGGTAATTTTTTCGGCAATGGAATCAACGGATTTTACACGAGAAAAAATTCGGAAATACAACCCACTGGAACGGAAAATTTCCTGTATTGCCTCGGTTAGATGTTCGCAAAAATCATTTAATTTTAAAAAATCAATTTCTTCCATAATCTGATCTTGTAATGCTGTATCATTATTTTGTTTTTTCATATACACCCCTCCTATTAAAAAACCCCCATTTATTTCATATCAATACTCTATGCGTATAGTAGATCATAATGCTTCGCATTATGATCTTGCCTGACCTTCACAAGCGAGCTTGCTCGGTCCGTTTACCATTATATCACATCTCGACTAACGTCTCGATGTGTGCATTCGCACAATGTCGGTTCGTGCAAGCACGACCGCCGCTGTGCTCATTATATCACAAATAATGTGGGGGGTGTATTGTTTTTTTGGTTTTGTCTGGTATAATGAACGCATAGAGCATGAGTGTAGAATCCTTGTCAGAGATCTTTGTCTGTTTACAGACACAAAGATCTCTGACAAGGATTCTATATGAGTGTCAACGAACACCTCAAAACCTTCGGTTTTGAGGTGAAACGCATGCGAAAAACCGAAGGTTTTGAGGTGGCACACATGCGAAAACGCAGGCTTGTTAGTGATGATAAAAATTACGGAGGTGAAATATGGAGGAGATCCGTTTTCAAGTAGATTTATCTGTGTCCGAATTATATGTATTTTCCATGAGGCATACTTATTTCAGTGCGTCTGGTGTGTTTGGGCTTCTGCTCAGCTTTGGAAGTCTGGCAGCCTGTGCATTGCGCTATGAGACCTTGGACGGTACGACAAAACTGGCATTAATTATTATTGGATTGCTGTTTACGGTGGTGCAGCCGATTATGTTATATTGCAAAGCATTTACACAAAGAATGCGAAATCAGGATATCAATGCGCCGTTACAATACTGTGTTAACGAGGAGGGGATTGCCGTTTCCCAGGGAGAACAGCAGGTACAGGTTCCATGGTATGATGTCCGTAAAATGGTACAGAGTAAAAATGCAATTTATTTATATATGTCTCCGGTTCGTGCCTTTATTTTTCCACGGAAGCAGTGTGGTAAACGTTATGAGGAAATGATTTCTCTAATCCGGACCATGTTGGAGAAATACAAAGATTATGAGCCGACGGAAGAAGAAATTGCCAATACGCAGGAAAGCAGGGTGGAGCATGTAGCTGCTGAAGAGGCACAGGAAACAGAAGGAGAGACAGATCGTGAGTGAGAAGCAGCAGGACAGGGAAAGCAGTTTTTTGGATAGTCAGACGGAACAGGACACCAAAGCAATAGGAAGACAGTTAGGAGAGTCTTGCAATCCGGGAGATGTTGTGCTACTGCATGGAGATCTGGGAGTGGGGAAAACGGTGTTTACCAAAGGCTTTGCGGAAGGACTGGGGATACAGGAACCCATCAGCAGTCCTACATTTACCATTGTCCAGATCTATGAAACCGGACGTCTGCCCTTGTATCATTTTGACGTATATCGTATTGCCGATGTGGAAGAAATGGAAGAGATAGGCTATGAAGATTATTTTTATGGCAATGGTGTGTGTCTGATTGAGTGGGCAGAGCTGATTACAGAGATTTTGCCAGATCGTTGTATTGATGTGACGATCACAAAAGATTTGTCACAGGGATTAGATTACCGGAGAATTTGTATTCAGAGATAATGGAGGAGAAGAGTGAAAATATTAGGAATTGACAGTTCTGGTATGGTGGCATCTGCAGCAGTTACCGCAGACAATATATTGGTGGCTGAATTTACAGTTAATAACAAACAGACGCATTCGCAGACTTTACTGCCGATGATTGATCAGGTGGTTCAAATGTCTGGTATTGCATTGCAGGAGATAGATGCCATTGCCATTGCAGCAGGACCGGGGTCCTTTACCGGTTTGCGGATTGGGGCATCTACAGCTAAGGGACTGGGACTGGCGCTGGATAAGCCCATTGTATCGGTGCCAACATTGGAGGGAATGGCATATCGACTGGCAGGGAGCAGCGGATTGATCTGTCCTATGATGGATGCCAGAAGAAATCAGGTCTATACCGGTATCTATCGGGCGTCAGCAGAGGGATTGGATGTTGTTGTGGAACAGAAAGCAGTGGATGTGCGGGAAATTCTGCAGGAATTGGCGGGGTATCAGGAGCCTGTTATTTTTTTGGGGGACGGAGTGCCGGTTTATCAGGAGATAATTACGGAGTGTTATCAGGGGGAGTATCAGTTGGCTCCATTACATTTGTCCAGACAGAGTGCGGCAGCTGTGGCTGCATTGGGTGAAATTTATTATAGGCAGGGCAGAATCGAGACGGCACAGGAGCATTGTCCTGTTTATCTGCGTAAGTCACAGGCAGAGAGGGAACGTGACAAAAACAGCGAGTAGAGTAGCCCGGTG
>CAMWKN010000093.1 GCA_947174825.1 uncultured Clostridium sp. | reverse complement strand
ATTTTTTAGTACAGTTTGTTATTCAAAAGCAAATCCAAATGGATTTTATAGCATTCTGATTTTAATTTTTCTAATTACTATTTTTTTAATAATTTTAAATTGGGATATTGTAATTAGCCAAAAAAAATTGATAGAAAAAGAAAATGAAATACTTTCATACCAGACTTACCTGCCGGTTATTAATGAATTGATTGACCAGGTAAGAATTAGGCAGCATCAATTTGATAATCATATTCAGGCAATAGGAATGCTGCCCATTACCCATAAAGACTATGATTCCCTTGCAGATGCCGTAATAAACTATTCTTCTTACATTACTATTAGTTTTAGAAATTCCAATCTGTTAAAAATAAATCAAAAATTGCTGGCTGGATTTTTATTTAGTAAATGTCGTGAAGCTGACGAGATGAATCGTGAATTAAAAATTTTGATTAAGAACACAAATATTCAGACAATAGTTCCAGAATATGAACTTATTAATCTTATAGGCATACTAATCGATAATGGAATAGAAGGAGTTTCTGAAGGTGATTGTGTGACGCTAGTTCTCGATTCCATGTCAAACAAATGTTTTATAAGATTAAAAAATAAGGGACCCGTTTTAACAAATGACTTGAGGTTAAATATGTTTAAAAAAGGTTATACTACCAAGAAAAGCAATCGCAAAAACCATGGATTGGGATTATATAATTTGCAGCAAATAATTAATGAATATCATGGCGCCATTATAATGTCTAATGAATCAGATAATCTGGCAACTTATATTGTTTTTGAAATTGAAATATAATACTTACAAGAGCAGAAGAAAAATTGTAGCAAAAAATCAAGTGCCATATCCCGCCAAATTCAGTGGGTTATGGCACTTATGCCTAGGTATTCACTTCGTTTCGATCTGCATTCCATTCCGGTCTACATTCCATTCCGGTCCGTGCTAAACATGCGTCACTGGTGCATAGCACCGTTCTAAACGAACGTTCAGCACCCTGGCATTTTGTCATAAGATTCTAATTACTTCTAAATCGTCAGGTACAAATATATTTCCCTGAAAACTTTGTCTTGCTTCCTCTGTATATTTTTTGGCACGGTTTTGCAAATCAGAATCTTCGGTATGATACAAAACTAAATTACCCACCCCTAATCGTTCGGCGATCTGTCCTGCATCATAGGCGGTACTGTGATGTTTTGTGTAAGGATGAAAGATATGTTCTTCACTTTTTAGGCAAAAGGCTTCTGACAAGAGCCAATCTGCATCTTTTATATATTTTTCATTTTCTGCACAACATGGTTCATCGCCCAGACAAACCATGACACATTTCTGGTCATCGGTTCTGATAACAGCCCGGAATCCTAACTGTTCTTTCTTGGTCGAATGGATATCTATTACTTCAAAATCTATCCCACATTCTGTCATTTGAGTTTCACCGCATATGGGAATAAACTGAATGGCATCACTCAATGTATCATTTAATAAAAAATTACAACTGTATTTAATATAGTCTAAATTTTTGGAATGTCCATATATCTTAAAAGATCCAGGGTGTTTCTGATGTTGGATTAAAGAATTAATCTGTCGGATAACCCAGATTACTCCCAGAATATGGTCGGTATGTGCGTGTGTCAGGAACAATGCCTGGATATCTGACCAATCTAATCCCGCTTTTTCCATCTGTGTCAAAATGCCATTTCCTCCTCCAGCATCTACCATAATGGAGCCGTTATCCGTCTCTAAAACAAAACATGTATTATAGCATTTTGTTACCATTGCATGTCCGGTACCCAGCATCACTAATCTTAGCATTTGAATCACCTCAATATGTTTGTTTTCTGGTTAGAACTTGTAAATACGATAGAATTCCTGTAACATAATAGCAAAGACAGAAGTTTATTGTCAATGTGATATCCCTTTGAGGCAGGGAAAGGAGATCAGCAGCATGAGTAGGAAAAGCAGGGAGGTAGACTCTATTTATCAGCAATATATGTACAGCTATCCCCATAAGACGGCATATCGATCTTTGCCCGATCTGGACATCGGGGATTATCTATCCAGGCTGGTTGGGGAAGAAAACAGTTTGTATTTTCATATTCCTTTCTGTGAGGCGAAATGTGGCTACTGCAATCTTTTTTCAGTAGCTGGACAAAAACGAGCATATATAGAGCGTTATCTGGATGCCATGGAGGAGCAGCTTGAACAGTATCGGTTGGATGATGCTGTTTTTCGTGATGTGACCATCGGGGGTGGGACGCCTTTGTATCTGGAGGCAGATCAGTTAGAGCGTTTGTTTGCCATCGTGGACAGAGGAATGGGAGCTGTTAAGGAATATCCGGTCATTATGGAAACTTCCCCGAACCAGACAACAGAGGAAAAACTGGAGATTGCCAAAGCCCATCACACCCAGAGAGTTAGCATTGGGATACAGAGTTTTCAGCCAGAGGAATTAAAACGGCTGTGCCGTATCCACACGGCAGATCAGGCAAGAAAAGCAGTGGATACCATCCGGAAACAGGAATTTGACTGTATGAATCTGGATCTGATCTATGGCATTCCCGGGCAGACTAGAGAATCTTTGGGAGAAAGCTTGCGGGAAGCTCTTTCCTATCAGCCGGAAGAATTATTTATTTATCCTTTGTATATTAAACCAGGAACGGTGCTTGCCGATAAAGGGGAAAAACCTTCCGAGAATATTCGTCTTTATTACGAACAGGTACGGGAGTATTTATTGACTCATGGCTATGTACAATATTCTATGAGACGTTTTGTGCGGGAGGATTATGCCGTTGCAGTTCCGGCAGAAACTTGTGGTTTTGGGAATACCCTTTCTCTGGGCTGTGGTGGAAGAAGTTATCTGGGTAATCTACATTTTTGTACTCCTTATTATGTCCGGCAGACAGCTTGTAAAAAGCAGCTGGATTCTTATCTGGAAACCAGAGATTATACCAAGATCACACACGGATTTCTTTTGGATCGGGAGGAAGAAAAAAGACGTTATTTGATTAAAAAGATTAACTTTACCAGTGGATTGGATGTCCGAAAATACGGACAGGAGTTTTCGGGGGATTTGGAGAAAGATTTTCCGCTTTTGGGGTTATGGAAAGAGAAAGAATATGTGGATGAGAAAAATGGAATTTATCGTTTGACGGAGGAGGGAATGGCACGTTCTGATGCTTTAGGTCCCCAGTTGATTTCAGAAAATGTGAGAGGATTGATGCGAGAATGGGAAAACAGTTTTTCTACCGGGGTTATTTGACTTCCTGTAATTATGCCTGTGGGTATTGTCCTTTTTCCAAGCGGAAAATGACAGAGAAGCAGAGACGAAACGATCAGGAAGCTTTAGAAAAATTTCTTTGTCAGATGGAGGCAGAAACAGAGAAGCATGCTCTGTTGATTGTGCCATATGGGGAAGCATTAATCCAGGAATATTATTGGGTGGCAATGGCTAAGTTTAGTCAGATTCCCTCTGAAGAATATATAGGATGTCAGACAAATCTAAGCTTTCCAGTGGAAAAAATGCTTTCCGTTTATGAAGCATCTGGGGGAGAGAAACAGAAACTGCGCCTCTGGTGTACCTTTCACCCATCCATGACTACGGTAGAAACTTTTGTTATGCAATGCAAACAATTAGAGCAGGCTGGTATTGCCTATTGTGTGGGAGCCGTAGGCAATCCGGATGAAATTTTCCAGATACAAAAACTTCGGGAACAGTTGCCGGAACATGTTTATGTCTGGATTAATCAGATGGATGGAAGAAAGAGGAATTATACGGAGGAAGAGATTCGGAGATTCCAAGAGATAGATCCATATTTTACACTAGAATTAAAGCATTATCTGGCAGATAGCAGTAAATGCAGGAAATCAGTTTTTCAGGAAGCGGATGGAAGCCGATATTTCTGTAATCTTCATGCTGCTCAGGCAAAGGGGAAACGCCGTGATTTTCAAGTTGTCCAGGCAAGGGGAAACAGCCATAATCTCCATGCTGTTCAGGCAGAAGAAGGATGCCATGACTTGCATATAGTCCGGACAGAAAAGGAATGCCAGATTCCTGTGGCAGACGATATAGGTTCGCAGTTGATGCAATCATCAGTGGATAACTTGGAGAATCCATCACATGGATATTCGAATGCAAATGGTTCCTGTAGACGAAAAGAATGTAGCTGCTATCTGGCTTACTGCAACCGGACAGATGTGGAGGAATTATTCTTTTTTGAACCCTATCCCGCTTTTCGGATACCTACTTATCCCAAGGGGATTTTTTTGGATATTGACGGTACACTGGTGGAAGAGGGGAAACGGGCATTGTCAGATACCATGGAAGAAAAAATCCGGTGGCTGGCAAAGAAAAGTAAGCTATATCTGGCAACAGCGCTTCCTTATCCAGAGGCTATGGGAAAGTGTAGAAAAATCGCAGACTGTTTTTCCGGCGGTGTGTTTGCGGACGGTGGGCATATTTTGACCTGGGAGAGTGTAGAGGGAGAGAGACGAATAAAATGGGAGGAAGTGGTGCCGCTCTATGCGGATAATGACGACGTAACTGCTTCCGCCAGTGGCAGATCAACTACTCCCTTTGGTCGTAGTATTGCTGCAAGTGTGGGATGCCGCAGCTACCAGATCAGGGGTGTTGTGTACAAACAGACTTTGTTCTCCAAAAGAAAGCAGGGCTGGCTGCCGGGAGAAGCGGAGGTATTAGTCCGAAAAATGGGACAGAATAAAGAGTGGGAAAAACAGCTCAGATTTCACAGAGAGAAAAAACATATTGGTATTACCAGTGCGAAAGCAGATAAGAGAACAGGGGTGGCGAAAATCTGTCTCAAAGAGGGAATCGCTCTGGAATATGGCATGGCAGTGGGAAATGAGGAAGGGGATTTGCCAATGTTGTCTTTATTTCCAAGATCTTTGTATGTGGGTAGAGTGTCAAAGTAATGATCTTATGTCAGCATATGGAAAATATTTATAAAGATGGAGAATTGGAGAAAAATCAAACTAACAAGAAATTTTTGTTAGTTCGGAAAGAGGGATTATATGAGAGATAAAGCGTTAAAAAAAACATATTATAGCAATTATGTAGAACTGATTTCAGGTATTGTTTTAGAGTTGCTTGCCTGTGCCATCATATTTATTTATGGAAAGCGTTTAGAGACTGCTATTGTCCAGGTTTTAATACTAATCATTTCTCTGGGCATAGGATTAGTGATGTTGATGTGCGGTATATCCGGTATCTATAAATTCAAGAAATACGTTACAGATAGGATGTCAATGGATGTATTGGATATGGAAATATCCAATAAGTCAACAATTTGGCTGCCTAAGTTAGAGATATATCTGACACCACATTATGCAATAGGAACCGGTGCCTACATACTTCCTTTTCGATATGAAGATATACAAGACTGGTGGATTAATGCATGTTCCACTAATTATGGGGAGCAGTATTCTTTGTTGATTGAGAGCAAGGAATTTGGGACAGAAGTGCTGGGATGCGATACGGCAATTATGTTTGATCAATATAAGGCGGAATTCGAGGAAGAGATTGCCCTTTTTGAGAAAGCATGGATGGAGCGGAAAGATTTTAGTTTTGTAAACTAAGTTCAGGATATCACAACCGTTCCTCAAGTTGAGGAACAGTTGTGATGGTATCAAATAAGAGTTTTATGATTTTAGTGTTTCTAATTCTTCACTAAACTTTTCCAAAGCGTTCAGTTCTTTTAACTTCGTCGTTTGCATCGAAACACTATATAGTTCTAAAGAATCTTTCAGTGAAGCAATCATATTTTGAATCAAATCCATAATATCTTCCAAAGAAGCGGTTTTGATTTTTTCATGATCGGCTGGATTCATCAACATGTACTTGTCCAATTCAGTCAGAAGGTAGTCTTTTCCAAGCAAATTTTCGGAAAATCCACCCCTTTCTTGTGCTTTCGCCCATGCCTTTTTGATCTCATCGGAACAACTACTAAAAAGACTGTCCTGTAGTCCATGGTCCTTTGTGGAAGTCTGCCATTTTTCGATATCTTCAATCGTTATATTTCCTTTCAGATATTCTTCAACAACCTCTTTGTCCCTTAGGATGAAATCCATTTTCCTCTTTATTAATTCATCCAATTTAGCTTCATCACTTTTTGTCAAAGGAATTTCCCACAGGTAGCCCCTCTCCTCATCAACACAAGTTAGGATGCCGTCATCCGAAATCAACAAGGTAATGTTATAATCCATATTATATACAGCAATATCCGTAAAAGTTTTGTTATTGCCGTTTTGGTTCATTTGTTCATAGATATTATTGACGGAACCGTTTTTAGCGGCACTCTGGCTTGACTCACTCAAACATTTCAAAAGCGAATTTCCGTCCATGGATTGCTTATATAAACCGGCTTTTATATAGAGTTGTCTCATTTGTTCAATCATTGCCAACCAGTTTTGTCGTAAGGACGAGCAGGAGTTTAC
>CAMWKN010000092.1 GCA_947174825.1 uncultured Clostridium sp. | reverse complement strand
GCTGTGCATCACAGCCAAAAATACTTCCCAATATATTGCTTGTTACCAGTAAGATCACAAATAAATATTTTTTGAATCGTTTCATAAATTCTCCTTGCATGATCGCTCCTTACGCCAAAAGATTACATGCAAAGAGTATAGCAAAAAAGATTTAAGATTCTGTTATGATTTTTCTTAAGATTTCTTAATAAATCAGTATGGCACCCTGCATAAAGCAGAATGCCCTTGTAAAATTTATTTCTCCGATGTTAAATAATTCGTCTGAAATACTTCCAAAAGATTACTGACAGCAGTAACACCATCTGGAACCTCTTTCCCAGAACGATTCAGCCAGATTGTAGGAATCCCTAACGCCCCTGCACCCTTTACGTCACTACTAAGAGAATCTCCAATATGTACAACTGCGCCACTCTGCAAGCCCGCTGACTGCAATGCCAGCTGAAATAATTCTTTCCGTGGTTTATATGCTTTTGCATCTTCACTGGTAAATACTCCGGCTGGTTTTAGTGCGTGATATTCCAACGCACTCCGTAAATCTGCAGTATCAATATTGGAAACAATATAGATCGGTACAGGACAGGTTTCAAAAAATTCCTTTGACTCTGGAAAAATCGGCGGCTTAACCCAATGATCAAACATCATCCTGCTTAACTCTGCCGGGTCGGCATCGGACTGAAATTCCTCTAATGTTTTTTCCAAAGATTGATATTCCAGATCTCTCTGGGTTTCAAAGGATGTGCCATAAGCGTTGGTAAACAGGGTTTGAAATTGCTCCCACCAAAAAGCTCCTATCTTACTGCTATCCTCAACCTTGCCCGTTTCCATAATAATTTTTGTAATCTTTTTAATAACTTCGCCATCTTCATGTACTACCGTACCATAAAAATCCAGAAATACTGCTTTTACCATAGGTGCCAACTCCTTTCTGCAGGCCAGCCAGTATCCAAGCAAAAAACCCGCTACACAACTCTAACAACATTTTACACCATGGCTTTTCATTCCCAGATACAGTTCATACAACTGGGTATCCTCGAAATCCCTATGCTCCTGGTACTCCTGATCTGTCGTCCAGAAAGTAATAGATCTATGCCCCTTCCACTGAATGGTTACCCGATAAGCACCCTTTTCATCAAAAATACGGTTAAACGCCATTACCTTTACCACAGATGTAATTTCCTGATATGGCACGCTCCACTCTCTACGTCCTTTGCGCAGCACACATCTATCTTCCTCAAAAGTGACCAACAACTGCTGTGTCACACCATACTTTCGTTCCATGACATACTCTACCAGTATTGCAGCAGCCATTGCCAATACCACTGCTATCAGAGAAATCATTTCGTCATGCTGCTCTACCATAGAATCCGGTAATAAAAGAGTAATGAAAAATATAGCAAAAAACACAAGTAAAAAAACGATTCCTTCCACCAGAAAACCGCTAATGCCGTAGTATCCCCGTCTAATATCAATCTTCATACTAATCCTCCTCTCTGAACCGCTAAACGCCACCCCACACCAACATAAAGAATATGGTTCATATCCATCATAATTAGAATACCATATTTTTTCCTCTTTTTCTATCGCCAAACCAGGCTTTAACAATTTATAGGAATAGCTCTTCTGTTTACTGTGAATTGTTTCTATTTGATCTGGCAAATAAAATTCCTTTGCTTTTGTATTGCATTAATAATTAAGCCATGGTATGGTATGATTAAATATAAAAATTTTATTCAGTACATTAAAGGGAGAACACTTATGATAAAGAAATGGATTACAGAAAATACATTGCACACCGGAATATTCTGCTTCCTAGCAATTATAGTCAGTTTTGCTATATATAACATAACCCACATTCTGTTGACGTATTGTGCTGTTGAAGCCCGATTGGCAGAATCTATCGGAAGGCTGCTTGGCAGCATCGTTATTGTACTCTTTTATAAACAAATTTTAGATCTCAAAAGCTTTGGTATGAAAAAGAAAAACTTCTTCCGTGGAATACTGACAGGTATTCTGATGCTTTTTATCGTAATCGGTAATGTAGCCGTAGCCATTGATGATTTATCGGAATATCCTATGATAATGCCCTCTCTGTATCTCATCATTATGGTAATTATAGAACAGATATTTGTCGGTATTTTTGAAGAGTTTCTATTTCGAGGACTGATATTAAATATCCTTTTAGAAAAAACAAAGCGCCTGCAATATAAAGGTATGATCTGGTCTCTCCTAATTTCTTCCATACTATTTGGAGCTACTCATATACTGAACCTTTTTGATAACCCAGAAGAGATTAATTCTACAACAGTTCAAACCGTTGGCGCCATTTTTATCGGTGTTTTTTTGGGGGCATTGTATTTAAGATTCAAAAACATATGGGTTGTTGTTTTTTACCATACATTGATTGATATTGCCACCGACTTACCAGTTATATTCTACAAGATCTCCACTTCTACCAATGAAGCTGTTGACATGCCTTTTAGTGCTGTTATTCCAAATATATTGGCAAATTCAATTGTTCTGTTTATCGGTCTGTTCCTTGCCAGAAAATCTAAAAGCAAGTATGCAGAACAGAGCATAACCAGTAAATAACTTCTGAAAAATGCGGTGGTAATGAACCACCGCATTTTTCCTCAGCGCTGACAGCTGATTGTTGACTGTTTTTAGGTACCGCTGATCCAGGAACGACCTTTCATACTCCTTTGCATCTCGCTGCATCTTAATAGTTTAAATGTTGAAGATTAAATACTTTTCCATTTTTAATGTATGCATATACTGTACTATTCGCAGATTCAAAAACCCATTGTTCATATCCCGTGCCCCAGTTATTGCGTCTGACAGGGCTTCCCCAAGTAGTTAATGTTGCATTACGAGCTGACATTCCAACATAAATTGCATTTCCATAATAAACCATACCGGATTCCGCTCCTTTTTTTGCACCATATTTATCAAATAATGTAATCTTTATTTTGCTTCCTGCTGCTGCTTTTTTTATTTTAATAGTTATTTTTTGTTTTTTCTTGTTTGACTTTAATTTCTTTGTATATGTACGGCCTCCAATCTTAACTTTGAGTTTGTCTCCTTTGCTGCCATGCCTTACAGTAAGTTTTGCTTTTGTACTAGTGTAAAATACATAGTTTGATAATTCGGCATATCCATCTACTTTTGATATTTTTGTTGTTTTTGAATTTGTATAGCCTTCTGGCGAAACTACATTAACTGTAACCTTTGTACCAGTTTTTTTAGGTTTGATTTTTATAGAAAAATTACCATTTTTATCCGCTTTACCCGTATAGGTTTTATTTTTAATCTTTATTGTTACTGCTGATCCTGCAACTGTCGTCCCTTGTACCCTTGTTGTTGATGTATCAATCTTTTTTAAATTAATTTTAGGTTTAATATTATTCATAACAAAAGTCTTCGAACACTCATAACCATCATTATCTCTGACAATGACCTTAACGGTATTTCCTACCTTTTGTTTTGGATAATTGCAAGAAAATGTTATATAATGTTTATTTTCTGCATTTTTGTTCAAATTAGCTTTATATTCTACTCCGTTTACCTGCACATAAACATTAAAATCTACGAAATCATTCTTTATATTTCCTGTAATCGTGGAAGTTCGCACATCATCCGCAGAAATTTCGTATATCCTTTCATCAAGCACAACATTATAGATTGGACTTTTTGACGTATTGGCCTTCTCATACCATACAGACATTTCCTTGCCTGGTTTTTGTAAAGGATAAGATACCGTTACTCTTGTTGTTTCGGTTAAAGAATCTGTATTAGGAGCATAATCACTATAATAGATCTGTTCACCAATTTTTACTGCAATCCTCGTACCATCATATACGTCAGCATAAGCCCTGGAAGGTAATATTACAATTCTGTTTTTTTGGTACCGTAATACATTAATAATTGAATACTCTTTTGATATATTACAACCATGTTTATCAATAAATTGAATCGTGATAGAAGAACTATTTTTCTGGTCTGGATACTCCAAACAAAATGTACCATCACTCGTCACATCACAACTATATTCTTTGCCATCTATTGTTGTTGCAACTTTGATAATGGAATGACCATATTCGTTTGCTTCCACGTTCCCGGTTGCTTGTGCTTGGAATGGACTGCAAGTTATTTTACAAGCATTCAAATCACAATCTCTTATGTCGCATTCTTTTTCCTCAGACTTAGAACCATTTTTGCTCTCAAGCCAAATCTTAATTTTTGAGGTAGAATCTGCTACTTGGGGATATGTCACAAAATCAGGTATTATTTTGTTTGCCGCTCCATATGAACTATAATAAGTTTTTCCTTCCACTTCAACAGCAATTCTTTCATTTTCTGACATATATGGATTACGTGCTGTAATAGAATCTTTCCAAGCAAATACACTTGGAACCTTTAAATATTCATTCTCCACTTTTTTTGTGTCGTTACCACTGCATCCATAGTCATCCCACCATTTTAATTCAATCGTTGTACCGACAGTTTGAGTGGGATACTCAATCACACCTTTTTCTTGTCCGCCTAAATCTATTTTATATTCTTGAAAACCAACTGTAGCGCTCACATGACAAGATCCGTAATTGTCATTTTCTACTTCAACCCAATTAGGATATGTTTTATAATATATCCAATAACCATATTTATGTTTGCTCAAATACTTTTTGCTTTTTGATGTCTCATTTCCATCAGCGTCTTTTACAGATATATCATAATAATGTTCCGGTGTTAAGTAGCCACCGTCCGGAATATCAACTGTTATATTTTCTGTAGAACTTGTAATTGTGAATGGAATCTCATAGGTAATAATGTCTTCTTCCTTTGTGGAAGAATCAGAATCCGAAGTTTGAACAAATAAAATAGCTTCCTGTGCCTTGTCAACAGAACTTATCTGAAATGACAATGATGTGTGGGATAATTCAATGTCTGATAATTTCCATGTTTCTGCGCCTTGTTTTTCATTCGCTTTTGCTAGTGGTGTCCTTGGAAGTATCATACAGATGCATAACAATACAGCAATACTTTTGATTTTTTTCATAATAAACCATCCTTTCTCATTAATAAATAGTCGTTTGCGAAACGCCAGAACCTATGGCTTATTTCAGTGCACCTATTTTGATGTAATCAGTAATCTGTTGTTATATTTTGCTGACTTATCCTTATCAAAGGACATTTTTTTGCTTTTTCGAGCATTAGTTTCGCAATTACCTAATTGCCTGTAAACATACATTGCTGTCTACTTTTGATTCTAGTTTATCATAATTTTAGACAAGCTTGTTTGTAAGAAACTTCGTTTATGATGCACTAGCATCATAATACCATGAAGAAGTAAAAAAGCTGTTAAGGAATTCGTTAAGATATGGTTAAGATTATCCATCCACCCATTTAAAACCAATTCCCCAGACAGATTCAATATAATCCTTTCCTCCGCCCTCTCGCAGTTTTTTCCGAAGATTACTCATATGAACCTTGAGGGAACTTTCCACACAATCTGGTGTATCCTCATTAATCCGTTCCAAAATAACAGACTTTGCCAGAACCTGAGTAGGATTCTGCAGAAACAATTTCAAAATAGCATACTCTGTTTTGGTTAAACGCACTTCCTGTTCTCCTATAAACACTTGATGAGAATCTTGCTTCATAACTATATCATCATGGGAAAGCTCCATCCCCTTCTCTCTTGGTATTTCATTACGAAGCTGTACTGCAATTCTCGCTAACAACTCTCTGGTATCGAAAGGCTTTGTGATATAATCCACTGCACCTCCCATCAGTAAATCCACCTTGTCCTGTACGCTGGCACGGGCACTGACCACAATTACCGGAATCCCCTGTATCTGCGGCAGCACTTCCTCTCCTATCAGTCCCGGCAGCATGAGATCCAACAAAATCAAATCCGGAGAACTGCCAGACAGCAAAAGAAGAGCCTCTGTACCAGAGTAGGCACGGCTTACACCGTAACCCTCTCTGGTCAGAACCTCCTCTAATAAATCTCCAATCGGAATATCATCATCCACAATCATTATTGTTTTGTTATTCATCGCATTCCATCCTTTTTTCGTTCATAATCATTAAACAAGTATGACCATTGTACCAAAAAGAAGTCGCAAATGCACATTTATTTTTTCGAGTTTATTTTCAAGCAAAAATCATCCTTACTACTCCCATTAACAAAATTATTCTACCGTACCCATTCGCTCCACCACACTGATCCTGCTAACATTTCGGTAACAGAGAACCGGAACCACCAGCACAATCAGGAACAAAAATGGCAGACACAGTAAAACTGGAAACAGTGTAAACTGATATCGGAAAAACATCAATCCCACGGAACGGATCAACATCGTACTGAGCAGACTGCTCAAAATAATAGACACAACAGCTGTCAGCACTGCATAACACCCTCCTTCCAGACACAGCATCTGGCA
>CAMWKN010000091.1 GCA_947174825.1 uncultured Clostridium sp. | reverse complement strand
TTCCTTGTGGTATGTAACGAAAATAAACACATCGTCACCAATGCGCTTCATACCATACATTGTGGAAGATAAATCTTTTCCGCAGTTCATTAATAAACTTACATCTCTTCTTGAATATTTTTCGTACAATACAAACGGATGATCCTCAATTTGCCCCACAGCAAACTTCTCCCTATATCTGCTTAATCCCACTTCAATAATATCATCTACCTGTTTATAGAATTCCATGTGCTTTAAACGCTCTGCAAATCCACGCATTCTCCGAAGTATTTGCTGCCCATCACGATTTACAATATCCATGTGGCAGTAACGTTTATATTCTTCCTTTTTACTTACAAAATGCCCTTGTAAAACGCTTACCGCATCATCAAACGATTTCACATCTATTGCATATCCATATTCCTTTTGAAAATCTTTTTTAATACTTTCCACATTGATTATTTCATTGTGTAAAAAGTGTTTAATGATTACAAGTTCATAGGGTCTTACTCCGGAAATCACTGTTTTTGATAAATATTCCAATGTTATCCTCTCTTGCTCTGATATTTTGTCATTATACAATTCTCCCTCAACATGTTCTAAAAACGCTTGATAGGTTTTATATTCTCGAATGATAACAAGCGGGTCTATCTCTCCATTTTCATAAAAATCGAAAAGATACGGCACCCTACCAAGACGATTTTTCAGCGAAAAATAACTCTCTCTGATAATGGACTTCATACCTTTAATTTTATCAATCGACTTAAATATCCTATCCTTAGCCACTTCGTCAAAATGCACGGTAGATGCTCCAGGAATTATACTATTGCCACTAATAACATACTTGCGAATCGCATCTGGATTATAGGTTCTATCTCCCGATAACGCAATGGGAATCATAAAGTTATTGTTATAATTACCAATAAAATCCAGCACAACAACATATTCTTTTCCGTCTGCCTTACGCAAGCCTCTTCCAAGCTGTTGAATAAAGACGATTGGTGACTCTGTCGGACGGAGCATGATTACTTGATTTACCTCAACAATATCAACGCCTTCATTCAGTATTTCAACAGAGAAAATATAATCTAACGGTTGCATATCTTCCGTTGCGTCCGCTTCATTCATTGCCAAGCGTTCAAATGCTTTCGTTCTTTCGTCCTCTGTTGCACTTCCATTTAGTGCAATCGTCCTATATCCCGCCGCATTGAATTTTACAGAAAGTTGCTCTGATTCATCAATTCTACTACAGAAAACAAGTCCCTTTACACGATCTCCGCTATAGCCATAATAGCTGGCCTGTTCAATAATATGTCTTACTCTCTCATCACCAGTTAACAAATTAAAATCTCTCTCTGTTATCTTTTTCTCCTTCATTTGCTTCTCATCAATCAAGGAGATCTCACCAATTCCAAAATAATGAAATGGGCATAACAAGTTTTCTTCCATTGCTTGCTGTAATCTAATCTCATATGCAATCTGATAATGAAAAATCTCGTATATATTTCTTCCTTCTATCTCATCATCTCTCTTGTCCGGCGTTGCTGTCATACCCAACCATAACTTTGGTCTGAAATACTGCATGATTTTCTGATAAGTATTCGCTGAACTATGATGCGCCTCATCTAAAATAATACAATCAAATTCGTCCGGTCTATATTTCTCTAAATGCTCTTTACGATTCAATGTCTGAACCATGGCAAACACATAATCCATTTCATACTCATGACAACCTGCCCCTACCAGTCCCATAGAAACAGTTGGATCAAACACTCTTTCATATGATTTTTTCGTCTGTCTTGCCAATTGTCCTCTATGCACAAGAAATAGAACCCTTTGAAATCCAAGCTCTCTCATCGCAAACGCGGATGCATAGGTCTTTCCTGTACCTGTTGCCGAAATCAAAAGCGCTCTTTCTTCTCCTGCATCAAGAAGCTTTCTCAAATTAGCGATAAATCCAACCTGCATTGCATTTGGCTGCAATCTATATTTCTCAATGGAAATAATATGATCCTGTCTTGCAATTTCACGCTGACGTTTTATAATCTGATACTTTTCATTATAATGCTTATAAAAAACGTGAAAGGGCAACGCATGTTCAGAATTCCAAAGCTCATTAAATTCTTTCACAATGTTTTGTACCATTTCGCCCTGTTGTGTAGAAACGATTTTAGTATTCCATTCTCGATTACTGGTGAGTGCCGCACTTGTAATATTGGAACTTCCGATAATGATACGGTAGATTTCTTCACTTTTGAATATGTAGCCCTTTGTGTGAAATCCCTCATCCATCGCCTCTACATCATACATTTTCAATGTAATATTCGAAAGATTATTTAATTTCTCTAACGCTCTCGGCTCACTGAAATTCAGATAATTAGTCGTCAGAATTTCTCCCTGAATTCCTCTTTTTTCCAATTCCTTTAATGTCTGTAGCAGCGGAGTTATCCCACTCATTGTAATAAAGGCAACGCTTATTTGGAAATGATCGCACGCCAAAAGTTCATCTTCAATCGATGATAGTACTTTCTTCCCTTCTTTATGATTGTTGGATACGAATTGCGGCTTATACGCACGGTTCGATGCGACAGAACCATCTATGTACGCTGTTTCAAAACCGGCTCGTAAATCCGATAATTTCTCTTGTATCATATAGCCCCTTCCTCTCCAACAAAAATCTCTTGCCCTGCAATCCTCGTATCGTTTTCTGATTTCTTCAACCTATGAAACATTTCACAAATAATATACTAATTCTTTGCGAACTGCGTAATATTCTTGCAAATTCATTTTCCAATTTACTAAAACTATTTTTACTCACCCTTCCGCTATGTCCCCTCCATTCTACTACAATCCTCGTGAAAATTCCACTTTCCATTTTCGATGCAAAAAATTTTGAAACAATCAAATGACTCTATTTTTAACATCACAGAGCAAAACAAAAGACTGAAAAGCACCGATTTTACGCACTTTCCAGTCCAAACGTCCGCTATTCAAACTCTACATAGGCAACTATATATTGTGTATAATTACTTGAGCAAATGCCTTATCTTGTATAATAATTCTAAATATTCTACACATTATTTCTAGCTTGGGAACTTTTTGCAAGCATTCCGCAAGCATAAATACATATTCCTATAAAAAGGTTACTTATTAAAATTCGAAAAAAGTTTTTTCCAATTTTGAATATATTCATCGTCAATATCTGCCTTCTTTAGGGTTTTCATTTGTCTTTTAACATCTTTTGCAACATCGACCTTCCAACCTTTGGAAAGTTCTATATTGTTTTCCTCTGCAAAATTTTCTACTTGATTAACCAATTCTTTATCTGGCTGATATACATCTTCAAAATATACATCTTCAAGTTTATTAAACAATCTGCCAATACTTCTTGTCTGAAATTTAAAAGGAATAATATCCTCTACTTCTGCATTTTCTTTACTTGAAAAATCTTTAATTCCAATTATCTTCTTTTCATTTCCTTTATATAACGACTGAGTGAGTTTCTTTTTAGCATCTTCACCACTTTTATCAGAATCGACAATTACATATGGCAAATCTCCAGCTTTTGATGATACCATACTGACAATGCCGGAAATCCCTCTAACTCCACCAGATGGCATAAAAACTATGTCTTGAAGTGGTGTAAACATTTTCTCTTTAATCAAAAATGTCTTTATGGCATTAAAATAGTATTGATCAGAGACACCCTCAACTATTATGGTTTGGCAACCTTGTAATAATACGTCAGAAACCTCTAATCCCATTGCTGCATGCACAGCATAGATTGATTTTTCATTTAACTTATCTGCTCCTTGTCTTAAGTCACTCGAAACTACTGTATGTCCACTGCTATCAACATATACAACCCGGCACAAATCAATATTTGCAGAATCTATTATAAATGGGGAATGTGTTGTATTAACAATTTGGTTATTAAGCGACAAATTTTCAAAAAATGAGACTAAATCCCTCTGGGCTAACGGATGTAACGTTAATCCTGCTTCATCTAATAAGAGAATAGCGTTCTTATTTTCTTTCTGGCTTTCCATTAAAAAAATCAAGTAAAAACTTAGAAACCATTGCAAGCCTGTACTTCTAAGTTCTAACGGAACTTCTTCTGGTCTTTTTTCATCAGAAACCCATATACGAAAATAATCTCCATCAGCCTCAAATCTGAATCTATATTCTCCTTGTTTCCACCAATTTTTAAACTCTTTGGTCAAATATGTTCCCGCTGATTGCAAAAGAATACTTCTTTGTTCCTTATCTTTCTCAGCTTTTCTTATTTCTTCCGGACTTGCTTCTGTAGCATTCCTGTTTTTTTGCATTGCAGTAACCTTGGGATCCTTGCCTAGTTCCATTATTTCCTCTGGATTAAGATTGACAAAATCAAACAACACCCTAAGCGTTCTTACCTGTTCAGCATTCGTATCAATTCCTTGTATTTTTTCACCTTTAATCCATTTTAATGCGTGTGGTAAATAAATCTTACTGGAGAGATTTCCATAATTTGAGTAATATACAAATTTAGGCATGATTCTTTCTATGGCTTGAGGAAACGTGATATAGCCTTTCTCCTCATCTTCATCTTCAATATTTTTCTCTTTTAAAACATCTGGATAATCCACTGTATAATGACCATCATAATATCTTGATACTATTACATTTTCTATGCCTTCAATCTCTTTGTTTGTTAAAGTTTCAAGTTTTTCAATATCATCCTTTTCTATATCAAATTTTACAGAAATAAATTTAACATCTTTTGTTTTATTTCTCAGTTCACTCAATAAAGTAACTGGCATATCATGTAATACATCTATTTTACCTGCTCTGACTGGATTAAATTTCCATAATGCTTTTAACATATTTGTTTTTCCAGACTCATTTACTCCTACCAAAGTAGTCGTTTCGAAGCATTCAACCCACCCACTATCTTCAACTGATCTAAAATTATATACACAATAACTGTTCAATTTCATACATATATCCTCCTTCTGTACATCTTATATTACTTTCTTAGCTTTAGGATTTTTCGGAAAATTTTCTACTACTTTTTCTAATTTACGGATTCCAATTTCCTCAAAATGCTGTATACTGTTAATCATGGAGAACACTCTTCTT
Organism: uncultured Clostridium sp.; assembly: GCA_947174825.1. The sequence goes on along the minus strand of CAMWKN010000091.1, from coordinate 1,349 downwards.
TAGATTTTGTCTTGTCAACTTAATCATAACACAAAGTTGGTGTTCTCCTTTTATTAACCTACAAAAATTTTACGCTAGCGTATGAACAAACTCTTAAACGCTATCCTTCAATCTGTTTATAATCATCTCGCTCAGTTCTTCATCTGAATAATAGGTTTTTATATCTTTTTGTATGTTACTATAAAATTCTTCTATTTCTTGAACAAATTCTTCATGAACATTTACTAATATCTCAAGAAATTCTTCTTTATCAAATTCCGAATTTTCTGTACTTATTTCGACATTTTCTTTTGTGACACTTAAATTATTTGCTACTATTTCATGAATCAATTTCGCCAAATCAGGTTGCAGAATATTAATACTGATATCCATATTTTCCCGTTTAAACTTAATAATTAAATCATTCTCCATATTTTTCTATCCTCCTGTGAATAGCAGTTTTTCCACCGTCAAGTATAACTGCTGCTTTATCTAAGATATCTCCATATTCTAACGCTCCATATTCATAGCTAAACCTATCACTTGTATGATTCGCTATAATAACACATTCAGCATCTCCATTTATTACAATATTAGCGTCGTGGGTTACCAAAATTATCTGTCTATTATACTTTTGTACTCTAACCCATCTTGTTAATTGCGCATATCTCGCTTCATTATCGATATTATCTTCTGGTTGATCAATAAATAATGGAGCAGTTGAATCTGTATGCAAAATAAATTCCATAACTGCATTTGTTTGTGTACCAGGAGAAGTATTATGCAAATCAATATATTCTTCTTCTGACTTATATATAATTCTTTGTATCTTATCAGCTCTTAACCCCTCCAAATCAGAGATTTTTCGAACTAATTCTAAAAATGTAATTGAATCTTTAGTCTTTCCACTTAATTCATCGGTAGTTGCATACTCTTTAAATATTTCATCTATTCTCCTTTTATCGAACCCTTTTTTCATCGACTTATTTACAGATTCCACAATCATCCTTTTAGCATACTCTACAGGATGCTCTTTATTAGAAACCGATACAAAGAAAAATCTGTTATTCTTCTCTCCAAAATATTCCGAATATTGAATACTAACTTCCGTCTTATTTATATCAATTTCATACAGTTTATTTATTTGACGTATCCGCTCCAATTCCTTGTTGTACAAAAACCTTAATTTTTGCTCAATACGTTCCTTACTTTCCCCTTTCTTTTTATCCTTACTACTTCTTTTCCTTTTTTGTGCCTCTATTTTCTTTTTCATTAACCTCGGGTATTGATTTTCAAACAAAATATCATAGTTATACCTAACAATATTCTCTACTAATTGATTAACAAATTGTTTGAAAATATCTTTTAAC
>CAMWKN010000090.1 GCA_947174825.1 uncultured Clostridium sp. | reverse complement strand
ACTTTGGTGCCTTTCCCTTGATAACTTCTTTGCTGCGTGTACTTGGTTTCTTTGTTGCAGTCGGCTTTTTTGTTGCAGCCGGCTTTTTCGTTGCAGTCGGTTTTTTTGTTGCCTGCGGCGTATCAAGCGCAACAAATTTATGTCCATTTGCAGTAGCATAGCTTTCTGCCACAGTACCTTTATAACCCGATATCTCTATCGTTTGGTCCGGCAAATTCTTAGCACAGTTTTCAAATGCATTCTCTCCAATACTCGTCACATTCTTGTCAATGGTAATCCCCTGAAGATTATAGCATCCGCTAAATGCACCTTTACCTATACTTGTCACATCCTTTCCAAGCGTAACCTTGCTCACCCTATAACACATTTGAAAAGCATAGTCTCCGATGCTGGTCACTCCATCCTCAATAACAATCGAAGAAACCGAAGAAATAGAAATATTAGCCGCCGGTATACTGGAAAGCAGAGATGCAGAAGAGGTATAGTTCTTCATCGGTCCCGTACCACCAATCGAAAGCACCCCTGTATCACTGTTAAAGCCATAGGTAACATGATCACCACACCCACCGCTTATCGTCTTAGCCCTCGCATCTGTTCCTGCCAATGCCAGTGTAGCAAACACCAGCATCAAGCATAAAATAAATTTCTGCATTACTTTCATCCTAATATCCTCCTGTTTTCAATATGATATGTTTACTAAGCCGGATGGAACACCAGCTTAGTAACGGTTATAATAATAGCATATTTTTTCTGACGTTCTTCCGATCTGGCGCGAATGGTAAATATATGGTGCGAATGGTAAATTACATACATTGACATCCCAGCATCAAAATGGCAATATAAGCATAAAACGAATGCCCATTACAAAATGATAAAGGGGGGAGTATAAATAATGCTGGTACAAATTCTATCATTCCTACATAATTCGACCACAATGGTATTTGGCATCTTTATCTCCGCTTTCTTTCTGGGAGTGAGGCAGAACTCCCGGAATATCCTTATATTATTAGGGGTTTCTGCTTTTGAAGGATTCTTGTATGTTGCCAGCACTTTCCTGTTTGGGGAGGTTTTTACCCAATGGTGCTACGCACTGATCATCCATGTACCGCTGATTCTATTCTTAATGTTTTACTATAAATATTCCATGGTTTCCTCCTGTATCTCTGTTTTTTCTACCTACTTGTGCTGTCAGTTGAGCAACTGGGTAGGATTACTGATGCTTGCCATCACGAAAGCCTGGTGGTGTTACTACTCTTCCCGAATCCTGATTACGGTTATCACTTTCTTTTTGTTATGCAACTTTGTCTGTCATACAACAGAGACTATATTTACCAGAGACACCAGAGAGCTTTATATTATAGGTTTTTTGCCTACTGTTTACTATATTTCCGATTATACTTTCACTAAACTTTCTAATCTTCTCTATTCCAGCAACAAACTGATTGTAGAGTTTATGGGCTTCGCCTTGTGTATCTCCTATTTTGCTTTTCTGTTCGTCTATTTCCATGAATATGAAAAGAAGCAGGAAATCAGGCAATACAGTGAATTGATGCAGATGCAGTTATCCTCCATTGAAAATGAAATTAAGCAGGTAAAACTAAACAAACAAAAACTGGCTATACTCAGACACGATATGCGTCATCATCTGGATATTATCCTGACACAGCTACAAATGAACAACACCGAGAAAACAATCAATTATATTAAGGAAATCAGCAACACCTATGATGATACGGTAATGACCACCTTCTGCAAAAATGAAATGATTAATTCTGTAATTTCGATTTATCAAACACGATTTGCAGAAAATGAAATTACGTTTCATTGTGATATTGCTATAAACCAAACTTTGCCCTGTCCGGATACAGCGATTTGCACAATATTATCCAATGCTTTGGAAAATTCCATGCACGCATTAAAGCAAATGGATGTAGAAGTAGAAACTGCTGAAAACAAATGGGTTCGACTGACCATTTCCCAAAAAGGAAAGCACCTTCTGCTCCATATTGAAAATCCGGTTCAACAGATTCCAAAATTTGTGGATGGTATTCCAAGATCTGATAAAAAAGGACATGGAATCGGTGTAAAAAGTATTGTATATTATGTAGAACAGTTAAATGGACAATGCCAGTTCTCCATTTCCAATCACTTGTTTGTATTACGCATTATTATCTAGGAGGAGACCATATGAAAATAGCAGTCTGTGACGATGAAAAACAATTTGTAGATGCCATATGCCCACTATTGAAGCAATGGGCAGAAAAAAATTCCATCAAGCTAACGCTCTACCGCTTTAACAATGGAGATGACTTAATTGCTGCCCATCGGAATATTTGTATGGACTTAATTATATTAGATATCATCATGCCACTGCTAAATGGTATGGATACTGCCAAAGAGCTAAGAAAAGAGAATCAGACTGTTCCCATTATCTTTCTTACCTCTTCAAAGGAGTTTGCTGTAGATTCCTATGAAGTAAAGGCATTCCATTATCTTATAAAACCTATTGATGAGCTAAAATTATTTCACGTTCTTGATGATTTTCGCAAAACAAATATGCTGCCTCAAAGTCTTTTTACTGCCCAGACTGACAAGGGATTTTGCAAAATTGTGGTAGATGATGTTGATTATCTGGAAGCACAGAATAAAGAGGTTCTTGTCCATCTGTTAAACGGTAAGACAATCGTAATCCGTGAACTGTTCTCAAAGTGTGCAGAAGTATTCTCACCTGAAAATGGTTTTTTCCACTGCCATCGCAGCTATATTGTTAACCTGAATAATGTTGTACAGTTTACGAAGTCAGAAATTACAACAAGCCTCAAAAACGGCATACCAATATCCAGAAACCGATATGCCGCCTTTAAGGAAACCTATTTTAATCATATGTTTGAATAGCAATGCTTGACTTCACCTCTCGTTCTTATTAAAATACCGAAAGAATCCGCTCCTGCATGCTTCTTTGGAGCGGATTCTTTTGGTATTATGGTATTATATTATGTTACTATTTAACCTTGATTACCACTGGTGTGCAAACGCCGTTATGTGCATACACATAAATCGTACACTTGCCTTTTCCTTTTGCAGTAATCTTTCCTTTTGAAGTCACAGTCGCTACTTTTGGATTACTTGACTCATAGCATATTCCCCGACACTTGACGCCTTTCTTCTTGGTCTTCTTTACGGAAACTTTCAGTTTGTATTTCTTATTTTGTTTCAGATTGAGCTTTGTTTTACCTGTTTTCACTTTGGTAACATTTCCTTTCTTGCCACCATTTGTGAAAGCATGAACTGTCTTTGCCACAGATACCGTAATGTTTTTGCCATCTATCACTTTGTAAGCACAAATCAAGAAACGATAGCCCTTACCCTTCTTCAGTTTTTTTACTGTGTAACTCTTGGCACTTTTCTTTTTGATGTCCTTAATCAACTTGTAGCCTTTCTTTTTACCACATTCTGCCTGATAGATCCGATAGCCATCTGCCCCCTTTGCCTTCTTCCATGTGAGTTTTATCTTGCCAGCAGTTACTTTGGAAGTTTTGGCCTGCAGCTTACCATAGCTGGAACCCTTAACGTCCTTGTCTGTCTTTATCCCTGCAATATCCTGATCTGTCAGAAGAACCGTGTCCATATCAATCTCATATTTATCTGCATATTTCTTGATTTTTCCAGCTGTTTCTGTGCTTACATTGAGTTTCTTCGAGATATTTGCAATCTGTTTCTGATCTGGATCAGAAACTGTTGTACCAGGATTCTGTGGATTTGGTTTCGTGGCTGCTGCTAACAGAGCTTCTACTGCATTCAGTTTCTCCTCCACGTTCTCATCTTTCAAGAGTTCCTTTTGTGCATCACTCAATTGATTATAAGCTTCCCTTGCTTTTTGGATCTCCTCCTTCTTTCCTGCAACATTTGCCGCAGTCAAACCACTGAAGGAATTAATCAATTCCAGTACCTCCGCAGCCTCCAGTAAATCAGCCGCATTTTTTAATTTATTTTTTGCTGCAGTTTCCACGAACTCCTGTTTATCAAAGTTGTTATACTTCTCATTCAAATCTTTAATCTCATTCTTCAGTCCAAGGACATTTTTCAGATTAAGGTCATCCCACTCTTTTTCATAGATTTCCTGTTCCATCTGCTTCCCTGCCTCACGGTCTTCCTTCTGGCTGGCATTATAGGCAAAATAGGGCAGTGTGTTGCCGGAATCTGCATTAGCAACCGTTTCACTCTCCACATAACTTGCGCTGATGGTGTAATGACCTTCTTTCTGAATCCTGCATTTCTTCTTTGCAACACCTTGGTTGGACAGCTCCGCAGAATAATCATTGCCTGCAGCCCTGGAAACATCATTGGTGATATGGAATACGACCTGCCCGCTGATTTCTTCTAAATCATCTGATGTCACTATTGCAGTTAACTCCAAGACATCTGCATCACTCTCAGCCAGACCGAACTCACTGGAGGAGTCTGCTGCCCCCTCCTGTTTATCGGCACGAATGCTAATCGTCACTTCTGCCTTACGCACATTCAGCACTACTTCCTCGGAAGCCAGCTGATATAGCCTGTTATCAACAGAAACATACGCAATACAACGATATTTATAACCATTCATGCTAGCAAGCGCACGCAGAGGACAACTCTCTGTATCAATTCCTGACAGTTTCTTCCAGCCGTTTCCTTTATTTATCTGCCAGAAATACTGACTAATTTCGCTCTGTGGATAATTTCCTGTCTCAAGTTCTGCATCCAATTCCAGTTCTGTACCTGCAAGATAAGTCTTAGCACTGTCTATTCCGTTCACATTAACCTTCACATTAAATTCCGGAACCAATGTCCTTGCGGTAAGAGCATCCGAATATACACTTCTCACAGATTCATTTGTATTAAATGCTGCCACTACATAGGTATACTCCACATCCTGCTTCAAATCGCTGTGAGTAAAGGAATACACACCATCCTTCTGTCCGGAAGCTGCTACTGTCTGTAGTTTCTCATACTTCTTGTTAGAACCATTTCCCGTTACCTGATACACATTGTAATGGTCTGCCGCACGTTTCCCAGCATTCCATGTCAGTGTGATACTGTTGCTGGTAACATTCTCAATCTGGGCATCTACCGGTGCAGATGGTGGAATCAGAGTGCGGTTGTCATACTTGGTGTAATATCCCACTACCGGCACCTTTGCGCCATTCACCATTGCCTGGTAGGATATCAGTTTCCATTTGTAATCGTAGTTGCTGTATTCTTTCTCTGTTATACCATCTGGACGTTCCGGAAGGTTTGGCACCGTTCCGCTGAATTCGCAGCCCTTTGTGGTAGAACTGCTCCAGGTAGCTGCATGGTTTGTAGATACTGCAACACCGCCTTTTACCTCTGCCACTGTGGCTGTCACTTCCAGGGACAATTCACCGCCGACGCTGGTACTCTTGGAATTCTCCTCCGTAAAAGCGATGGTCTGGCTCGGTGAGGAAGAGGATGCAGAAATAGATGTGCTGCTAATAAAGCCATCACCTAATTCTCCGTTTTCTCCTGCATTTGTCTTTCCTTCCTCCAGTGACTTATCCACAAGGCTGGTTCTCTTTTTTAAGTCAGCCTGATCCTGGACATAGGTATCCGGGCATCCTGCTGCGTAATCCTTCGGAAGCGCCGACCCATACAAAGATTCCATTCCTTCGTTGCTCTCGGCAATCCTGTCATAAGTCTCTGTTGTTACACTGGTAATCAATGGGGTCTGCGGAACACAGAAGAAATAATCCTCCCAACCGCCTTCGACTTCCGTACCCCACTCCATTCCTGCACTTCCTTCAAAGCCTTCCATCTGAGATTCCGTCTCTTTCAGCCACTGAGCATAGGTCTGCAGAACCTGAAGCTGATAATCATAATTACTCTTCAGCACATTTGTTGTATAGTCATTGTTGTAACCATCTTTTGGATTTGCATATGTTTTACCTGTTACACCTGCGCCACTGTCTTTGTACTCCTGGATATTGGCAATGAGTTCTTCGTAAAATGCCTTTTTCGCATCGTACTCTTCCTTGGTTGGCAAGGTGTATTTCGGAATATAAATCTGTGCATTGTATCTGACATACGGCACTGTGTAAAGCACTGCCACATCTTCCGTTCCACCAGTGTTATAAGTGGTGGTAAATTCCTTTTCTGCCGTTTTCTCAAATTCCCAACCTGCTGTCACAGCAAGCTGGGCTGTTACTTCCATAGTAAAGAGATTAACAAGCCCCAAAAACGAGGTCTCATGCTCAAATCCCATAATTGCTCCTGCCGAAACTTCATGGGTATGTCCGGTTCCACTGGATTCGCCACTGCTCTTCGCATAAGATGTCTCTGCTCCGGACACATAATCTTCTCCCAATTCCTCATAAACCGGTGCCGCCTGGAGAACGGACAGAAGCTGTACATTGGAATAGTAAACGTCTGTGTTTCCCTGCTCATATCGAATGTAGGAGCTGTCCTCATC
>CAMWKN010000089.1 GCA_947174825.1 uncultured Clostridium sp. | reverse complement strand
TGTGCCACCTGAATAATTCCGGTCAGCATAACTGCCGCCATAAAACCAGCAAATCCCTTTTTTATTATAGTGTTCATATTTATTTTTAGCTTGCTCTTTTTTATTTTTTTATTTTTATCTTCTTTTTATTTCCCCAGCTGCCATATACGGTTTTCCCATTTTTCTTCGTATACGCCCGCACACGGAAATAATATGTTTTCTTCTTTTTCAAACCCTTTATCGTCACACTGGTACCCTTAAAGGACTTTGTCTTCTGCCCTTTCATAGAGGACTTTGTGGCATATGCCACCTGATATCCTGTGGCACCGGAAACCTTTTTAGAAAGAGTGACTGTGACTTTCTTTCCTTTCTTATTTTTCAGGTTTTTGATTTTCGGTTTTCCAGGTTTTTTAACTTCCGGCTCTGTTGTCTGTGGGTTCTGTGTCGGTTGAACGGTCTGTGAATTCTGTGTCGGCTGTGGGTTCTGTGTCGGCTCTTCTGTCTGTGTCGGTTCTTTCGGCACAACAACTCCCTTCGGCGTTACCTGTCCAGCATATGTCCAAAGTGTCGTGTCCGATAAATCAACATGCATAACCGGGCGAATGCCATATCTACTCGTAGAATTACCCTCGCTCGGCAACACGTCCATGGCACCATCAAACCCCCAGAAAGTTCCTATCCGTGCAGGATGAGCGGCTTTTGACCCCTGTGAGCGCAGCCAATATCTATCATAAGCATTACTCGTTCCCCCATCCTGTTCCACCTCACATTTTGCATAATCCGTAGTTGTAAAATTTCGTGTAGCTCCCTCATCCTTATCACTGCTAAACCCATAGGAAAGCTCCAACATCTCCTCAATGGATGGAAGATAGATCTTGTCACTCGTATCGTTCCCACCAGCTTCCCCTGACCATTGATTGTCTGCCGTCGTTACTGTCGTTTCTTTGATTGCATCTATTTCTGATTCGGTAAAAGCAGTCTTCATAAATGTATCATTCAACCACACTCTCGCATCACTCTTCTCCCATGTGATCTCCACAGAACCATCCCTGTAATATTGTATTGCATCAAGCACCTGATCTGCCATCACAAACGCATCCGTACCATCCTCATTGATGGAAAGAACACGCCACTTGATCGGCTCATATTGAAAATATCCATGATCACGGTAAACAAGATACTTATTTTCCTCTTCATCGGTCTGCACGGTATAGTTATCTTCTGATGACGCCAATACCGACGGGGTAATCTTCGTATTATAATAATTTCCAAAATAGATGCAGTCCCATGTATTTTTTTCCAATTCCGCTGCATTCACAACCGGATTCTTCGGATAAGTCTGTCCCGGTGCCATCGTGACACCCGGCTGTGCGGCGGGACGCTCTGTCGGTACAACCGGTGTGGCATCCGGTGCAATTTCCGTTTTATCCTGTTTCACCTTGCCTGCATATTCCCAGTTTTCCAACTTGGTCAAATCCAAATGAAGTACCGGGCGAATCCCACACAACTTATGATCGACCTCGGTTCCAAACAACTGAGATACCGGACTTACACCTCCACCATTGACACTAAGAACGTAGTGCTCAAAAGCCCCCAGAGTTCTTAACAAATAATTATCTGCATAACTATTCCCCTCTTCATCTCTACAGGATTTTGTAAAATCTGTAGCTTCAAAATCTCTTGCCTGTGTCTCACGAAATTTACTTTCATCAGGAACATAATTATTTATAAAACCATATTCCTCCTTTAACATATCATCAAGCGATGCCAGATAAATACGATCCTGTGTTGGCTCACCATCCTCACCGGATGTTTCTATATCGCCATCATAATAAGGATTTCTGAGATTATCAATCTCCGTAGTCGCAATAGCTTCCTGCTCCTCCTCTGAAAATGCCGCCTCCATAAATGTTTCATTCAGCCATTCACGAACGTCACTATTCTCCCATGTAGCGGTATTCCTTGTGTCAGTATCACTATAAAAGGTCTTGGCATCCAGAGTCTTGTCTGCCATCACAAACGCATCTGTGCCATCCTCATTGACAGACAGGACACGCCACTTGATCGGCTCATACTTATAACAGTTCTTGTCTGCCCGGACAATATATTTCGTGCCATCATCATCGGTATGTACCACATCATCTTCCCCTTCTTCCGGCACATTTCCCGGCTGTGGGATATACTTCTTCTGCCAGTAATTACCAAAATAAATGCAATCCCATACCACATGCCCTTTCTCTGCCTCAATCACAGGATTACTCAGCGTTACTACCGATTCCTCTGCATCCGTTTCTTCTGCCTTGATCACTGCCGTCTGTCCAGACGTGAACAGAGAAGAAATACACATAGCAGCTGTCAGTCCCCATGCTGCCGCCTTCTTGCTACGTTGTTTCAATTTCATACTTTTTCCTCCATAATTCTGCATAGAAATCTATGCAATTTATTTTTACCACCTGTACTTCTGCACAGACAGATAAATTCTCCTCTATTATATAGAGATACTTAAAATTCCAAAAAAGTTCCCAATGTTGATTTATAATTCTGATTTTTCAATACTATGATTCTGTCATTCGTATTGCTTGATTGGCACGTAACAGTCTGCTATATAGATTCCAAGCACCTGATCTATATTGATCGCCTTCCCAAACTGCCCCACATATTTTTCATAACTGTGCCCTTTCTTGTCATAGTTTGAAACGCTGCCAGCACTCACCAGACATTTATCATCATTAGGGTCGTCAACTATAATTTCACTTCCATCTATCATTTTCAACCGGATAACAACTCTTGTATCTGTTGTATTTCGCGTTTGCTCATCTACTCTTGATACATCAGAAACCATAGTCAGCCCCAGAGGTAGAAGTTTAATCTTCTTGATATCTGCCTTTGAATAGGAATAAGAGTATTGCATCTCTTCTGTTCCCTTTACGGTAATCTCCTTGGAACTCGTATAAGATGCGGTAAAGGATAAACTCCACATCCCCTCGACCAGTACCTTTGTGTCATCCTCATTCTGCGGACCATCTAACAAATTATTAAAAAACGCCGTAACCTCTTTTCCTTCCTTAATCTGCTTATCCGTACAGATATTGACAACAAAGGTTGCTATATTACTTTTATTTTTCATAACTTCAAGAAGGGTACATTCCCGTGCCCCTGGGATCACATCGGATGCATTATAATTTGTCCCCTCACAAAAACCATAATAGTCAAATGTCATTCCCTCTTTAAATTCCACATCCGGTGGTGCCGTAATCTTCACCACCGCATAAATATTCTGTGTGTCCATGACTACTTCTTGAAGCTCAATCAGTAGATCTGGTTTACTGACCGCATCCTCTTTTTTGCTCTCAACACCAAATTCTTGTGATTCACTTTCACCCATTCCAAAGAAATCCATGATAGTCTGTTTAAATGTCTCAAAAAAGCTAGCTTCTGCTTCTTTCGCACTAGAAAAACACAGATACCCTGTTATGAGAAGACAAAATGCTACCACGACAGCCACCAGCTTTACAAATGGCTTTTTCCGTGGAGCTGTAACACGATCTTCCTGGATTGATTCAAGGATCCCATCGACTTTCTCATGATAAGTCTCTGGCACCTGAAATTCCTTCGATAATCTTTTTACTTTCTTATCAAATTTAGTCATCTCCATGCCCCCTCTCCAATGCCTCTCGAAGTTCTGCCTTTCCCCTATTCAATCTGGACTTAACCGTACCAACAGGAATATCCAGTACATCAGAAATATCCCGAAGGGACAATCCCCCATAATAAAACAACACGACAGGCAGCCGGTATTCTTCTTTCATTTGCTGCAACACATCCCACATTTCATCATAATGCTCCACAACCGGCTTTGACAATACTTCTACCACCTCATCCCCTGGTAAATACAAGCGTTTTTTCTTTATCTTCAATGCTTCATTTTTTGTAATCGTCAACATCCAAGGTTTAAATTTATGAAAGGAACTTATCTGTCCCCGGTTTTCATATGCTTTTAATATTGCATTACCCACGGCGTCTTCTGCGTCTTTCTCATTTTTCAATATAGCTAGTGCCATAATATACAGATCATCTCTGTACTTACTGACATTTTCACAAAACTTTTTCGCCTCCATATATTTACCTTTCCTCTTTTCGTATTCTTTTCCACACTTTCAAACTGTCCCTACATATATGATACTTTGAAACACAAAAAGGTTCCCAAATTATAATTATATTATAGTCGTGTTACGACTATTTTTCAATTAAAAACTTATTTTTTTCTATAATTAAGAAAAGGATAGCGAAAAATAGCGAAGAGTCCATGTATAAATTGTCAAAAAACAACAAATATGTATATTGGACATAAACTATAGAGGTGTTTTATATGGTATTTGAAAATATCAGAAACCTGCGGGAAGACCGCGATAAAAAACAGCAGGAAATAGCAGATTACCTGCACATAAAGCAAACGACTTATTCCAAATATGAACTGGGAAAAATAAATATCCCAATAGAAACATTTATAAAGCTTGCAGATTATTATCATGTATCTGTTGATTATCTGTTAGGACGATCGGATAAAAAAAATTAAACGCTGCAGACAAGAATTTTTCTGATTTACAGCTATTTTTTGATGCTATGGTTTTCATAATTTCTTTTTCATACAAATGGAATCGGGCATATCTTTATATTGACCATAGTTTGGAATGACTTTATATCCAATTTTTCTATACAACGCCATTGCTGCAACAAGTGGTTCGCCAGATTCCAAAATCAGATAATGGTATCCTTGTTCTCTCGCAATTTTCTCTAACAATTCCATTAATTGTATTGAAATCCCTTTGCCTCTATACTCCTGTTTTATAAAAACACGTTTTATTTCGGCAGATTCATTATCATACTTTTTGAAACTGGCACATCCAACTGGAATGTTACTATCATACGCTACAAATACGTCGTGAATATCATCAAGCTGATTATAAGGAATATATTCTGCCCTATTTTTTTCTCCGCCAACAAGCTCATTTAGAAAGCAATCCAAACCATGACATAATTCAATAAAATCAGGGTTTCTTCCATCCGTATATACAAATCTCATTCTTATAAGCTCCTCCGTCAAATCCCGGTTTGTTGCTCTAAGCTACATAAACAATATACCATGCCATTCAATATAATTCCACATTTTCTTCAAGCAAGGATATCATAAAAAACGGATAATGAGCAAATCTACTATTGCAAAGGCACGGACAACGTGATATGATATTGGTTGATACAATAAACCATTTTATGAAAGGAGAACAACATGAAGAGAACAAACGTGATGAAACTGCTTGCCGTTTGTCTGGCGGGAGCATTGGTAACAGGCTCCGTTTCCACTCCGGCGAGTGCAGCAAAAAAAGTAACTATTAAAGGGAAGAAAAAGCTAACCATGACAGTGGGAGCGAAAAAGACAATCAAAGCGAACCAGAAAGTAAAATGGACCGTCAAAGGGAAGAGTATTAAGATTGTTAAGGGCAAAAATGCCAAAGCTGTGACAGTTCAGGCAAAAAAGAAAGGATCTGCTACTCTTACAGCGAAGAAGGGAAAGAAGAAAGCTTCTGTAAAGATTCAGGTAACGAAAAAGACCACAACTCAAACTTCTACACCTCAGAAGAATCCTGCACAGGTAAATACCACGGATGTGACCAAAATGACCGATCCTTCATTTTATAAGGTGACCAAGGTAAATGGAAATCTGCTTACCCTGCTATCCAAGGATAATAAGGAGTATACGACAACTTTGAAATCTGATATTCCAATTTTTAGAGAAGATGCAGTTGCTACGGCAGCGTCCATTCAGGTAGGAGAATATTTCCGATGCTGTCCATATTCATTCCAACAGAATAACCAAACAGTAACAAATTATGCAATACTGATTATTTCAGAATCGGATTATAACTCACTTCTGGAATACCAAAAGAAAGATCCAAATGGTACATATTGTGCCACCTCATTCTATGTGACGAAAAAGGACGGGGACAATTTCTTTGATATTGCTGCCTCTCCAAATGGCACAAAAATCACAACAATTTATGCCGATGAGGATACCCGTGTTGTGGTAAATGGAACTAAGCAGTATAACGGTTCTATGCTGACAAATGGTATGCGAGTTTTGATTAAATATAGACCGGATGCATTAAAGCAAGATCTTGCCTGGGTTTATTCTATAGTTGCTTATTAATTAATATTTCATGAATGATACACTCCAAAAATCCCTTATTTCTTCTCTTATGAGATTGGAATAAGGGATTTTTTCATTGCCTTTTTATCAGTCTAGTTCACTGTATTCGCATTATACTTTCCTCCGATATAGAGGAAGTCGTTTTGGGTAACACTTTCTTTCTGTAGTAAATTGCAACGCCAAGTCCGAAAATCATTACAAAAAACTTTATGACAAAACATTATCGCTCTGAAGTATTATTCTCTAAATTCAATTGGTTTTCGTATCCACATAATATATCCC
>CAMWKN010000088.1 GCA_947174825.1 uncultured Clostridium sp. | reverse complement strand
GCCGTGTGCGGACATTATGTATGAATCTTTGATGAAGAGTTCTTTTGACGAGGTAGTATGCGTAGTGTTGACTGGCATGGGTGCGGATGGAACGCAGGGAATCCTGCAATTAGAAAAAACAAACAAAATATATGTGATTGCGCAGGACGAAAAAACTTGCACCGTATACGGTATGCCAAAGATGATAGCACAGGCAGAAGCCGTGGACGAGGTGGTACCTTTGGAGTCAATCGCCATGGCAATTACGAAGCATGTGGGGGTGCTATAACATGGATGTAAGTCAATATCTGGAAATTTTTATCGATGAAACAAAGGAACATTTACAAACACTTAGTGATCAGTTGATGATTCTGGAGACAGAACCGGAAAACATGGATTGTATCAATGAGATTTTCCGTGCAGCCCATTCTCTCAAAGGAATGGCTGGAACTATGGGTTATAAGAGAATGCAGCGTCTGACCCATGATATGGAGAATGTATTTCAGGAAATTCGTAGTGAGAATATGAAGGTACAACCGGAATTAGTGGATGTATTATTCCGTGGTTTGGATGCCTTAGAGGCATATCTCAATAATATTCTGGAAACAACGGATGAGGGAACAGAGGAAAATGAGGAGATTATTAATACGCTGAATAACATTGCCAATAAGGCAGGAGTAGGCACATCAGAGGGTGATGTTGCAGAGAAGGTTGCGGAAACTGCAGAGAGCGGCGAAGCGGTTGGTAAGTATGAAAGTATCCGTATTACAGAATATGAACAAAAAACCTTTGATAAAGCGAAAGAACAGGATCAAAATGTTCTGGGAATTACAGTATATTTGCAGGAAAGCTGTATTCTGAAAGCGGCCAGAGCTTTTCTGGTGTTTAAGGCATTAGAGGAAATGGGTGAAGTCATTAAGGCAGAACCTAATGTACAGGATATTGAAGATGAAAAGTTTGAGATGGATTTCAGTCTGGTTTATTTTACCAAGGAGTCCATTGAGACAGTAAAACAGGCAATTGAAAATGTATCTGAGATAAAAGAAGCTGTTGTAGGTAATTTTGAATTAAAAGTAGATGAGAGTGATACCTCAGCTACTTCCGGGGCGGTAGAGGTAGCGCCGTCAGAGGAGAAAAAAGAGGAAGCTAAGCCAGCAACATCTGAGAAGAAACCTGCTGGTGGGCAGGCAGCTGTTATGGCAGAGAAACAGCCTGCCAAGAAACAGCCTGCACAGAAGGCAAAACCTGCTGTTGGTCGAACAGTGCGTGTGGATATCGAGAAATTGGATGTGCTGATGAATCTGGTTAGCGAGCTGATTATTGCGAAAAACGGTTTGGTGTCTGCCAGTGCTCTGGAAAGTCAGATGATGGACTCTGCTTTTAATGAGCAGATTGAATATCTGGAGAGTGTAACTACCAATCTGCATGAATCTGTTATGAAAGTGCGAATGGTACCGATTGAGAGTGTTGTTAGCAGATTCCCTCGTATGATCCGCGATCTGAACAAAAAGCTAGACAAAAAGATGGAATTACATATGACCGGTGAGGAAACCGAGTTAGATCGAACTGTTATTGACGAGATCGGAGATCCATTACAGCATTTGTTGCGTAACGCGGCAGATCATGGACTGGAGTCTAATGAAGAGAGAATTGCATTAGGAAAACCAGAGGCTGGTAATATTTATCTGGACGCTTATCAGGACGGTAATAATGTTAATATTGAGGTTCGTGATGATGGAGCCGGAATTAATGTGGACAAAGTCCGGAATAAAGCTCTGGAAAGAGGTACCATTACACCGGAGCAGGCTGAGGTCATGTCAGATAAGGAAATCATTGATCTGTTGTTCCAGCCAAGCTTTTCTACAGCGGAGTCTATTACAGATATATCTGGTCGTGGTGTTGGTTTGGATGTGGTTAAGACCAAAATTGAAGGACTGGGTGGTAATATTGAATGTAAATCCGTTTTGGGCGAGGGAAGTAGTTTTATTATCAGACTTCCATTGACTTTGGCAATTATACAGGCATTGATGGTAGAATTAGGAACCGAGAAATATGCGATTCCTTTAGGTAATATTCAGATGATTGAAGATGTTCCTTTGGAGGATGTGAAACATGTACAGACCAAGGAAGTTATCAATCTGCGTGGCAGTGTCATTCCATTAATCCGTCTGGATCAGTTGCTGGATGTGGAAGGAAAGAATGAAGAGCCAGAGAGTCTGACTGTGGTAATTGTGAAAAAAGGTGATAAGCAGGCAGGCTTGGTTGTAGATAATCTAATTGGACAGCAGGAAATCGTAATTAAGTCAATTGGCAATTACATTAATTGCAGTAAGATGATTGGCGGAGCAACGATTCTGGGTGATGGAGAGATTGCACTGATCCTGGAAGTAAATACTTTAGTGTAGGGGGTTATGCAATGGAAGAAATAGCAGAAGTTCAAAATGTGGCAACCGTTAGTGAATCAAAGCAGTATATTGTAATTAAATTGGGTTCTGAGCAATATGGTATTGATATCCAATATGTTGATAACATTGTTCGTAATCAGAGAATTACAAGAATTCCAAAAGCGCAGCCGTATTTCAAAGGTGTGATTAATTTACGAGGTGAAATTATTCCAGTTATGAGTCTGCGTTTGAAATTTGGGTTAGAGCCAGATGAATATACCGGTGCAACCCGTATTATTATTATTAAACTGGAACCCCAATCTGCTATCGGGTTGATTGTGGATGAGGTTCGGGAAGTAGTTGACTTGACGGAAGAGGCAATTGAGAAAAATACTACATCAGACTTTCAGGATGAAAGAGCGCAATATCTGAGTGGTATCGGTAAAAACGGGGATAGTCTCATATCCTTATTGAATATCGCTTCCGTCATTATAGGCAAAGATGTGAACGCATAAGCGCGAACGCAGCATTATTATTAGGAATTTTTGTCTGCTTGCAGACAGAGAAATTCCTAATAATGATGCTATGTGAGTGCAACGAACACTGAGAAACCGAAGGTTTCGAAGTGAGCGCTTATGCATTTGATAAGCAACGAACACTGAGAAACCAAGGGTTTCGAGGTGAGCGCTTATGCATTTGATAAGCAATGAACACTGAGAAACCAAAGGTTTCGAAGTGAGCGCTTATGCGAAGCATAAAGTTGTAATGATATAAAATCATTATGAGAGGTGGTGCTCATGCAGGATCAGAAAAATGTGGATGGAATGGACTGGGATGTCCTGACAGAGATTGCCAATATTGGAGCGGGAAATGCTGTAACGGCATTGTCGCAGATGATCAGTAATAAGATTGATATGCATGTTCCAAAAGTAAATATGTTGACCTTTAGTGAATTGTCTGAGATATTAGGTGGACCGGAAACATTGGTAGCGGGCATTATGGTATCTTTAGAGGATGATATTGATGGGTATATGCTGTTTATGTTGGAGAACGAATCGGCACATCATCTGGTCAGTCAGATTATGGGTCATCCACCGATGGCTGAGGTACCAGAGACATTCTCTGAAATTGAACAGTCAGCGTTAATGGAAATCGGCAATATTATAACGGGGGCATATCTGAATTCCATCTCGAAAATGACAGAACTGAACATTAAGACATCTATACCACATATTGCGATAGATATGGCGGGAGCTATATTAAGTGTACCGGCGATAGAGTTTGGAAAGCTAGGAGATAAGGCATTATTGATTGAGTCCAGATTTCGGGATATGGACATTGATATTAGTGGCTATTTTATTATGATTCCAACAATGGAATCATACCATGCGATATTAAAAGCTTTAGGAATCGGGTGAAAGTAATGGGTAATATGGTTAAGGTGGGGATGGCAGACCTAAACATTTGCCATGCCCCTGATGCAATTACTACATTAGGTCTGGGATCTTGTGTAGGAGTAGCTTTATATGATAAGACCAAGAAAATTGGTGGATTAGTACATGTTATGCTGCCGGATAGTACAAGGGTATCACAAAATCAAAATAAGGCTAAATTTGCAGATACCGGAATTGTCTGGTTAGTAGAAATGATGAAAAAAGAAGGTGCCAGTCCATCCTTGCTGACAGCAAAGATTGCTGGTGGGGCTCAGATGTTTGCATTTAAATCGAACAATGAGATGCTCCGGGTAGGAGACCGTAATGTGGAGGCAGTCAAAGAAACTCTGGCACGGTTGCGAATACCTATTTTGGCACAGGATACTGGTCTAAATTACGGAAGAACAGTAGAGTTTTATCCGGAAACCGGTGATTATGTAATCAAGGCGGTAGGGAAGCAGATAAAAACGATCTGACAGAAGGCAGGATTAATTTGTTCAGCATGGAGGTATGTGATGAAGTCAGAGTATATTCCAAAAGTAATTACCCTATTGGCGGGTGCAGTTGTCAGTATTATTTTAATTATTCGTGATACAAATGTGACATATAGTCTGGAAGTTTTATTGGCAACATTAGTTATTTTTTATCTTTTCGGGCTTTTGGCACAATTTGTCATTATGCGGGTAGAAAAGAGTAATCATTTTATTCAGCAACAGAGAGATAGAGAATTAGAAGAGTCCATGAGGAATCGGCAATTTGAGATGGAGATGGAACAACAGTTGGGTGAAGATGATGAGTCTGCAAGAAGAGAGCAGGCATAGGAGGGCATAAAATAGAAGGGATGTTGTTACCGGATGGATGATAGGGAGAAGATGGCACTCTGGGAAGAATATATCAAAACCAGAAGTGCAAAAATTCGAGAAGAACTCATTATAGAGTATGTTGGGCTGGTCAAGATTGTGGCTGGTCGTATGGGAATGTATCTGGGATACACGGTGGAGTATGATGATCTGGTAGGATATGGTATTTTTGGATTGATTGATGCCATTGATAAATATGAGTTAACCAAGGGAGTCAAATTTGAAACCTATGCCAGCTTGCGAATACGGGGTGCAATTTTAGATCAGATTCGCAAAATGGACTGGATTCCCAGAACGATTAGACAGAAACAGAAAAAATTGGAAACGACAATGCAGGATCTGGAAAGCCAGCTTGGCAGAGCGGCTACCAATGCAGAATTGGCTGCAGAATTAGAGGTTTCCGAAGAGGAATTAGAGGAACTGATGGGACAGATTAGCCTGTCTAGTCTGGTATCTCTGGATGAATATCTGGAAATGGGCAGTGAAGTTCGGGTAGAAGCAGGAAATCAACAGAAATTTGATCAACCGGAACAGGTAGTAGAGCGTCAGGAATTAAAGCGCCTTTTGGCGGAGGCCATTGATACCTTAACGGAAAAAGAACAGAGAGTAATCGCTTTTTACTATTTTGAGGAATTGACATTAAAAGAGATCAGTAGAATTTTGGAAGTATCGGAATCCCGGGTTTCGCAGCTTCATACCAAGGCATTACGGAAGATGAAGGAACGCTTGGGCGATTCTATGGGGATTTTTGGGATAGGAAATGTATAGGAAAAGCACAAACTATTGATGCGTTCAGGTTTGTGCTTTGCCTTTACTATATATAAAGTTTGGCGAGGAGATGAGATTATGAGGAGAAATGCTTATTTTCAGTTGATACATGAAAACGATGGGATATATTTACAGTCTTTTCCGGCAGTGGACGGAGGGGCACCTTTACAGGTAGACGATGTAATACAGTATCTGGATTTAAAGAAATTTGAGTCTGTAGATGTGGTAGCAATCAAAGACTTTACAGAAGAAGCAGCTAAAAAGGAAAATGCCAGATTAAAAGTTTCTCCGGATAAGAATCATCTGCCAGAGAAGGAATCTGTTATCATTACTTTGGATAAACGGGCGTGGATGGCTAAGATTCGTTTATATCCACCATCTAGTCAAGGAGAGCGTCTAACCATAGATGACTTATATTCTCTGTTGGAACAGCATAATGTGAAACATGGGATTTTAAAGCAGAATCTTTCCTTAATGTGGAAGGCACAGCTTTATTGTACGGATATTCTGATTGCCAAAGCAGATATGCCGGTACAGGGAAGCCATGCTAGTATTGAATATCATTTTGATGCAGAAAAGACCAGTACACCTACGATGTTAGAAGATGGTAGTGTGGATTACCATAGTTTGGATATGATTGAACATGTCAAAAATGGACAGTTGTTAGCCACTCTGACACCGGAAGTGGAGGGGACACCAGGTATGACTGTTTCCGGCGTTCCAATTCAGCCTGCAAAGGTATCGAAAAAAACTTTGAAATATGGAAATAATATTCGGATAGATGGGGAAGGGCTGCATATCTATTCGGAAGTGGATGGTGATGTTACTCTGGTGGATGAGACCGTGTTTGTGTCCAATGTATATGAAGTGCCAGCAGATGTAGGACCTTCCACTGGTGATATTGAATATGATGGCAGTGTAGAGATTAAGGGAAATGTGTTATCTGGGTATAAGGTGGCTGCAGCAGGGAATATTACAGTTAACGGCACTGTGGAGGGGGCGGTTCTGGAAGCCGGCGGCAGGATTGTTCTGAAAAATGGTGTGCAGGGCAGAGGAAAAGCAGAGTTAAAGGCAGAGGGCGATGTGATTACCAACTTTATTGAGAGTGCCACAGTCAGATCCGGTGGCAAGATCAAAACGGAAGCCATTATGCAT
>CAMWKN010000087.1 GCA_947174825.1 uncultured Clostridium sp. | reverse complement strand
TAGTAAGAGTGTGGCAAAGTGGGCGAAGAAGAAAGTGAAGTAATGGGGCTGTTGGGTAATAGACAGTTTTAGAGTAGAGAGTCTGGGACTTGGTATAAGTCCTAGACTCTCTGCTTTTATCTGGAAACTTCCGTTGAAAAGATGATGGAGATTCGCAGGCAATACGAATAAAATCCTTTATTGTGCTTCTTGGTAAAAGTGTTTATAATGGAATGTAGAATGAGGCAGGGAAAGCATGAAAGATAAAATTATATTTCTATTTTGGAGATGCTTCAGGCATATGTTATAGATCATAAAAGAACCGACTTGTTAGATACAGTTCAGGGTTTGAGTAAGTGGTTAAGTGATAAGTATTCTTAGAATAGTGTATATGTTTTGAACTATTTACAATACAGTTTGCTGTTCAGGTTTTGCTTGAAAATTATAGATCTGCATATTTGGATGATATGAAGGAAGAATCAAGAGAAAGCATAATTTCAATGCCAATATACAACTTATTATGAGATAAATTAGATATTGCTTGAGATTATGCAGTATGTTTGCACAATTACAGAACAGCCATAAGTGAAGTATAGGTAGATTTTAAAATTGAAAGCAGGTGAAGTTATGAGTGAATTAAAAAAGAAGATAAATTATACAGTTGCTTGTGTAAATGAGTTTGCAGACAGATATCAATTATCTTCCAAAGAAGCTTTTGGTTATTTATATGACCATAAGGGGATAGAGTTTTTAAAAGAAAATTATGATATAGAACATACCTTGAGTTTTGATGATGCGGTGGATGACTTGACGCTCATATGCAGAAATAATGGGGGTGATTATTGATGATTTTGTACCATGAAAGTAATACGGATATTAAGGTAATTGATCTTGCAATGTGTAGACCATATAAGGACTTTGGAAGGGGATTCTATCTTACTGTCATGGAAGATCAAGCAGAGAAGATGGCGAAAAGGGTTGCAAGGATATATGGTGGTTCACCGATACTAAATGTATTTGAGATTGATGATTCGTGTATAGATTCAAGTGACTTATCTATAAAAGATTTCGGGGTCGAGACATCGGAAGAATGGGCAAGATTTGTCATGAATAATCGCAATAGAAAATATGATGATTTTTCCAATCCAGAATGTAATTTTGACAATAAGTATGATGTGGTGGTAGGACCGATTGCCAATGACGACATGGCTGTGCTTTTCAGGCAATATGAAAATGGCGTGATCACATTTGAAAATATGGTGAATGGAATGATATATAAGGAAACCACAAATCAGTTTTCATTTCATACGGAAAAAGCAATTTCTTTATTAAAGAAAGTAGGTGTGTGACTATGACGAAAGAGAAGCAGATGATTGAGTATATGGTTCAGGATTTGGTAGAAATCATTGTTGATGTTCAGAAAATAGAATATGATGCTGCGATGGCGATGCTATATGCTTCATCTGTCTATGATAAAATATCGGATATAGAAACAGGGCTTTATCGGGAGAGTCCTGCTTATGTATATGGATTATTTCAGGATGAAATGAACTTTGGAAAAATTGTTCAAGCAGAATTATAGCCATACTCAGCTCATTGATGAATACGGTCTGCCAAAGGCGGATGATGCTGAATTATTTAATGGGAAGCCGGAACAGACGAGGACAGTTACTTATAGCACAGGAAACAGGAGAAGGCTTTTGGGTGCTGAAGTAGCTGCTACGGAAGAAATAGGTGTAACTGCAGAAAGTGATTAATAGATGGTATTATAGAAAAAGGAAGCTATGTGACGTACAGAAAGCCTGGCGGCACTATCTATGAGAATGAGATAAAGCCGAATAAATTTCCGCTTCATAAAAAGTTCATCGGTAAGAGAGTTGGAGATGAAGTGGAGTTTATGGGCAAAACTTATGTAGTTATGGAAGTATTATAGAGGAGAAAGATTATGACGAGTCATATATCACTTAGAGTACCGTGGCATGATAATGGATGGAATGGGTGTGTATGCAGTTATCCAAGAGAGAATCAGGCGTGCCTGCGACTTAAAAATATATACGAGAGCAGAGATGATGACTTTGAGGCTAATTGTAGCGAGTGTGAGCTATGCAATATGGATGATGCAAGAAGGATACCTTGTGTACGCGAGGGTGGGACTTTTATGTCTCCTGATGAAATTTCTATTATTGTGGAACATCCTTATACTAGATATGGATTTGAAACACATAAACATTTACTTCCTACAGAGTTATCCCTCCCACCGTATTCTTATCCAGCGAGACCATATAGGTGGACGATGAAGAGGAGATGGCTTTATAATGGTGGATATGCCCATATTGAAGATCTGGCTTTGGAGACAGGCATTGACTATCATCCAGAGTTTGAACCTGAGATAAAGAATAAGACATGGGTACAGGATGGAAGAAACCAGAAAGCGATATTTGACACCTTTTTTGAAGATATAGAGCCAGATAATTCCATTTGTATTTTTTATGCTAAGCAGGTACCGTTTATAGAGGATAATCGCAGGATTGTCGTTGGAATCGGACATGTAAAGAATGTGATTCCCTCCCACGAGTATGAGAGCAGCGATCCAAATGGTATGACTTCTTATCTGTGGGAGACAGTTATCAGCCATTCTATCAGAGGTGATTATAAGGACGGTTTTCTGATGCCGTATCAGGAACTAATGGAGTATGCAGAGGAGCATGAGGATTTTGATATAAGTCGTGCTACTGTATATGCCTCTGATGACTTTTTTGAGGAATTTTCTTATGCATCAGAACATTTAAGCTATGATGCAGTCATTGATGTGATTTTACAAAGTATAAAGGCACTTGGTGTGGTAAAAGAGTGTGGCATAGAGGGAAATTGGGATGCCTGCATTGCCTGGCTAAATGATGCTCTTATCTCCGTATGGGAGGATAGAGGTGCATTTCCAGGACTTGGTTCCATGCTGGTCGCATTTGGTGTTCCATCAGGTGTAGTAGTAGCCAGAGAATTGAATAACAGATTGGATAATTCCGTGGATTTGTGGGAAATGCTCGATATCATGTTTGATGATCCGAGAAGTGTATTATCTGATTTCTGTGCGGAGCAGATTACAGGAACTCTAATTGACACATGGAAACATCTGCCAAAGTCAAGAAAGGATCTTTTTCAGATGTTATCGAGAGTTACATTGTCTACCACACAGGCAGATGTGTTGTATAATAAAGAAAAGCGTGAGAGCTATAGTATCTATGTGACGGACGAGGAACTGTTATCCAATCCGTACTTGTTATATGAGCGGACAAGAGATAAGGTGGAGGAGTTACGTATATCCATAAAGAAAGTAGATCTGGCATTCTTCCCCTTAGAGAACATCAAGAACCAATATCCTATAGAGGCTCCAACAAAACTGGAGGCTGATAATGACAAACGGAGAGTTCGGGCAATTGCAGTAAGTGTTTTGGAGAATAATGCTTTGAATGGCAATACTATCATGCCTGTCAATAATCTGGTGCTTGCTATCAATGACCTGCCGATAGAACCAAAATGTTCCGTAAATGGGGATATTATTTCTGCTATGCTTGATTTCTTTACGGATGAGATTGTTACGAACAAGGATGCGGTGGAGCGTGATTATTTTAAACTTCAGAGATATAAGAAAATTGACCGTATTATTCAAATGCAGGTAAATAAGCGTATTATGAGTCCGAATAGGCATGAGATTTCCGTGGATTGGATGCAGAAGATGGAAGAAGAGTTTGGACCGATTGAAGAAGGTGATCTGCTTGAGGAGCATGCAAGAAAAGAAAAAGTCGAGGCTTTACAAGTGCTTGCTGAATCCAGACTTTCGGTACTGGTAGGGGGTGCTGGCACAGGAAAGACAACGGTGCTTGAGTTTTTATGTCGGGAAAAGAAGATACAGGACGGAGGAATCCTGCTTTTAGCACCGACAGGAAAGGCTCGTGTCCGTATGAGTCAGGGACTTCGCGGCAAAGCAAAGTTTGATGCATATACTGTGGCACAGTTTTTGGGGAAGTCAGGACGCTATGATGGGGATACCTTTACTTATAAAGTGCTTGAAGGGAAAGACAAGACAAAGGCAAGAGCAGTCGCTGTTCCTGATACTGTAATCATAGATGAGTCCTCGATGCTCACGGAGGAGATGTTTGGGGCGGTACTTGATGCTGTGGGTAAATACGCAGGAAGAATCATATTTGTTGGGGATACAAATCAACTTCCTCCGATAGGAGCAGGCAGACCATTTGTTGACTTGGTGAGATATATCCGTTCTGCGGAGCTTGGCAATAAGATGTCAGGAAAATGTTATGCAAGGCTTATTACGACCAGACGACAAAAGCAGGAAGAAAATAGACAGGAACTTCGTGCTGATATCCGTCTGTCTAAATGGTTTACCGAGACAGATGAGCAGCTTGATGATGATATTTTTTCCGAGATACAGGGCGGTGTGACGGATCAGACAATTGTATTTAAGCGGTGGACGGATAAGGAAGATCTTGAGAATACAATTCTGGAAACTATCAAGGAAGTAACCGGAATGGAATCGGTCGATGATATTGAAGGGTTCAATAGAAGTCTTGGCGCTACCTTTGGGAAAGATGCAAGTCAGGTTTATTTTAACAATATGGGCAGAGATGGAAAAGGGTGTGCGGCTTATGTCGATAAATGGCAGATTTTAGCACCTGTCAGGAATAAAGCTCAAGCTGTCCTTAGTATTAATCATCTGATACATGAGAGATATCGTGAAAATTTTCTTGAGCTTGCTTCAAGAGACAGATTCCGTAAAATACCATCTAAGATGGGACCTGAGGGAATTGTATATGGGGATAAGGTCATAAACCTTATCAATACCTCAAAGAAAAACGCATTTCCGGAGGGGGAAGATAACTATATCGCTAACGGTGAGATTGGAATGGCCTGTGGAAGCTTTGGAAATACAAAATCGCTTTCTTATTTGCATGTAGAGTTTTCTTCGCAGATGGGTAAGACATATTCGTATGAGAGTAAAGAATTCGGAGAGGAAGCACAGGCTCCACTGGAACTGGCGTATGCTTTGACTGTCCATAAGGCACAGGGAAGTCAGTTTGACAGTGTTATCCTAGTGCTTAGTGATAAGTGTTTCTTACTTTCCAGGGAGCTTTTATATACAGCTCTTACCAGACAGGAAAAGAAGCTCTATATCATTTACAATGAGGATGCATTTAACTTACGCAAGTATTCCTCTATGGAGTATTCAGACATAGCGAGGAGATTTACAGATTTATTTGCGCCACCGAAGATTGTAGCGATAGGAAACCACTATTATGAAGAAAATCAGATTCACAGAGCAAAGGATGGCAGAATGTTCCGCTCTAAGTCAGAGGTTATTATTGCGAATATGTTGATAGACAGTGGTATAGATGATTTCCTCTATGAGGAGAAGCTACCGATAGGAGATACATATAAGCTGCCGGACTTTACTTTTAAGGATGCAGCCACAGGTACGCTTATTATATGGGAGCATTGCGGAATGATGACAGATCCAGTATACCACGAGCGTTGGGAGGCAAAGAAGAAACTTTATGAACTCAACGGATATTCCGAGGATAATGGTAATCTGATTGTTACCGAAGATTTACCAAATGGTGGAATTGACACGCAGGTAATTCAGGAGAAGATAGATGAGTATCTGTTGTGATACTATAGACTTGTGCCTATAAAGAAGAGGAGCGTGTAGAAATTAGAGATTATAGAAAGCATACGGTAGGAAGAACAGGATTGAAACCAGAGGATTTTTTAGATATATAGAGATGAACTATCTCGAAGTCTTCGTGTCAAAAGTAATGAAATGCTATTGTTATTTTAGAGTATGATTTGAAAGGTAAACGTTTAGTGTTAGGATTTTGGACTCCTCTAACACTAGGCGCTTACTTTTTTTGATGATGCCATTAATTTTTTCATTTCAGTGAATGATGGATATGACAGTAAACAGCAGAACGGCATGACCGGGGGAATAGATGTGGCATTTCGGAATCTTATATATCAGATGTACAGCAGGGATTCGTCATGCAAGGTCAAATAAGCCCGCAAAAACAGGAACGAGCAGGGGGAGTATACAGCTTTTTTTGCCGCATTTGGCTACCGTAACAATCCATCTGATAAGCATAAACTGGTTGTGGATGAACCGGCAGCCGAAGTGGTCAGGGAAATCTTTGCACTGGCGGCAGGTGGGAAAAGTGCAGCGGAGATTGCACGGATTCTGAATGAGAGAAAAACACCTACCCGCCTGCAACGTCAGTGGGAACGGAGGATAAATTACAAGCCCAAGCACAATATGGGGGATTACCTTTGGGAGAATACGACGGTGCTGGCAGTAATAAGAAATCCCATATACAAGGGAACGCTGATACAAAACCGCTATGAAACGGTTGGATTTGGGGATAAGAAAAAAATAGTAAAGCGAGATAAATCCGAGTGGAGTGTCGTAAAGGATATGGTTCCTGCCATTATCAGTAGGGAGGTGTTTGATAAGGTAAATTCTCTTCTCTGTGGATCTACAGGGACAGGGAGCAGGCAAAAGCCAAAGAGTGTGAATCTGTTCCATTGTCCGTACTGTGGCAGGAAATTAAAAAAGACAAGCCATAAGCCAAAG
>CAMWKN010000086.1 GCA_947174825.1 uncultured Clostridium sp. | reverse complement strand
GGCAAATAATACTCCAAATCATTCAAAGAACCATCACGACCACAGCAAGGCAATTTAACAGACAAGTCGGAAAAATCTTTCTCTGCTGCTGTATTCATAACTTCTCCCCACCAATCAAATGATATTTCCTCCCCGCAATCAGGACATTTAATTTTTTCCAGTTCTCCCCCACAATCCACAAATTGTATTGTTTCAAAAACTTCTGTTTCTATCTGATAACCTGGTACAATTTCCTTAATATACATTATTGTCGCCTGAATCTGTTCCTCGCCTGCAATATAATCATATTTAATCGGCACAATTTTTGTGATGATATCTGACATTTTTCTCTCCTCTTATGTACTTCACGTAAACTCATTGGACACTATATTAAAAGCTATATTGCCTTCCCATTTTACAGCAACTATTGACACTATGAAGTATAACACATTTAATAAAAGCTTGCATTAAATATCTGAAAATACAACAATCACTCCATCTTCCCCAACATATCTTCATACCATTCATAGATCTGATTCACCTGCACATTAAATGTTGTATAATAAGTATGTCCAAATTTCCTTGTGTGAAAAGAGGAAACTTGCACTTCCCCAGATTCATCAAAATACAGCCAGAGCCAATCATACTGATTGGTCAACACGTTAGGCCAAAGACGACCGAGAGCTGCATCAAATATTTTTATTCCCTTTTTTTTGAACGTCCTATATATTTTTCGATATCTTTTGATCACTGCATTTCTACTGCAAGAACCACGAAATTGAATCTTATCTTCTATTTCGCCTGCCTTATATGCATTGATTAAATCCCTTTTGTAAATATTGCATACATATGGATCATCAGAGTAATAACATTTCCCATACTTATCCATAAATGTAATCTCGCATACTTCCCTTCGCACTTCATCATAATTTGTACACACAAACACAATATCCGGTATTTGTGATGGATAACAGAGGCGACTATCCAATAAACACACTGCCCATGCCAGAAATAACATTAACAACATTCTGACTAATTTTCTATTCCATAAAATTTCTTTGCATTTCTCCCACATATCAACCAAAAATTTCATTGATTTCCCGGACACCTCCTTCTGTTAAATGAAATTCATTAACTGCATGCTCCTCTACCACTCTTCTGATTATTGATTGCCGAAAAGGAATGAAAAACCGCCGTACATCATTTTGACCTTCCAGAACTTTTCAAGACATTATATTGTTAAGAACGAAAAAAACAACACAAAGGGAGGAAACAGCATGAAACAAAAGAAAAAACGCCTGGAAAGTCTGTTCCTTTGTCTGGTATTGTTGATAAGCAGCTGTTTTGGACAGTGCCTCATCACCAGAGAGACAAAGGCTGCAGAAAGCACAGAAGTCATGGGAGATCTGACATCTATGGAACTTGTAAATGATATGACCCTGGGATGGAATCTGGGGAATAGTCTGGATGTCTGTGTCGCAGATCGGGACGGGGATGGCATCATTGATAATACTCCGTCCGGAAGTGTGGATGAAACCTTATGGGGAAATATCAGGACAACCCCAGAGATTTTTACCACCCTGAAAAATCAGGGCTTCAATGCGGTCCGTATTCCAGTGACATGGCGTGATCATCTGGGAGAAGCACCTAACTATCAGATTGATGAAGAATGGATGAACCGTGTACAGGAGGTTGTGGACTATGCCTATGATCAGGGGATGTATGTGATTATCAATCTGCACCACGACGGTGGTGATGATACTGAATTTGGTGCATGGATCCGCAAGGCATCCACAGATAAGGAAGGGATTCTGGAAAAGTACAAGGCAATTTGGAAGCAGATTGCAGAGCGGTTCCAGGATTACTCGGATTATCTGATCTTTGAATCGGTGAATGAGGTAGGATTTAATGATCTGATTGCTTCGGAAGGCTGTGAATTGTTAAATGAAATTAATCAAACTTTTGTAGATTTGATCCGTTCCAGCGGCGGAAATAATGCGAAGCGGCATCTTTTGATCGGAGGCTATTGGACAGACATTTCCGCCACCAGTAATGGTTTTTTTCAGATGCCAGAGGATCCTCAGAACCGTTGTATTCTTTCACTGCATTACTACACACCATGGCAGTTTTGTACTACCGATGAACAGAAAACATGGGGAAGTACTCTGGATGGCGAGGAAATGCAGGAAAACTTAGATATTATTAAAGAATCTTTTATTAGCCAGGGGATTCCAGTTATCATTGGCGAATTTGGCGTAGGCTATGGTACAGAAGCAGAAAGCCGAATTCGTTTCTGTGGTCATATGATATCCCGTTGTAAGGCTATGGGAGTGCCCTGCTTTTATTGGGATAATGGAGAGGAGTTTGACCGCAGCAAGCTGGAATGGCGTACAGAAGGGCTTGCAGAGGCTATGCTTCAGGCTGCAGGAGTACCGTTAAACACCATCGTTCCTAAGCCAACAAGACCTGTTGAACCAACATGCTCAGGCATGCCTAATCCGCCATCGGCAACACCTGCAGCAGATATACAGCCAATTCCTGCCGTTGGAAACGTATTTAAGAAAGAGAGTGGAAGCTACCAGGTCACAAGGCTTGCTACCGGCAATAAATTAGGAACTGTTTCTTTCAAAAAAGCAACCAATAAGAAGATCAAACAGGTGGTTATTCCGGCAAACATTACGATTAATAATCTTTCTTATCAAGTTACTGCCATTCATAAAAATGCCTTTCAGGGCTGTAAAAAGTTAAAGAAGATCACGATAGGAAGCAATATAACAAAAATTGGAACAGGCGCCTTCAAAGGCTGTAAAAAGCTTAAGACGATCCGTGTGAATACGCCTTCCCTAAAATCGGTTGGCAAAAAGGCTTTTCGAGGAATTGGAAAAACTCCCGTTATCTATGTCCCGGGAAATAAAAAGAAAGCATTATGCAAAAAATTGGACATACAGGGAATTTATAAGAAACAAATTATATTGAATCGTACAAGCCTTACCGTAATACAGGGAGTGCCTGATAAGAAATTAGATACTCTGAAAGTGATCGGAAGCAGTAAAAAAATCAAGTGGACCTCTGCCAATAAAAAAATTGCCACAGTAAATTCTAAGGGTCTGGTACGAGGAGTTTCTAGTGGAACGACTACTATTACAGCAAAGGTTGCCGGAAAGAAACTAACATGTAAGGTCAAGGTTAGTCCGGTGCTTCCGGTTCCCATGCCAGAGGGAACTTCGACACAATCTAAAAAACCAACCTCTGCCCCAACTTTTACTCCAACCCCAGAACCCGAGACAACAAAAACACCAACATGGACACCATTGCCACTATTTTCTTGTGAACCGGATCCGTCCAAAAATCAATCCGACGTGGCAATATTGAAGAATCTTGCAGAAAAATATCCTAACAGCGGGATTTATATTGATAATTTGGACTCCTGGAATTATGAATGGAATGATGAAGGACGTTTGACGTCGATTTACTGGAGAATGCTTTCCGTTGATGGAACACTTGAGATTAGTGGCTTGCCAGCCCTTCAAAGTTTTGAGGCTGACTTTGGTAATTTTACTGAACTAAAGATTTCTGACTGCGAATCTCTGAGTACGGTTTCCTGTGGCTATAATTCATCCCTAAAAAAATTGGATTTAGCAGATGCAGTGGCAGTTTCTACGATCAGTTGTCTGGGAGACATGGAAGAACTTACAGAGGTGCTTATCAATGATAAAACAAAAATACAGTCACTCTCTCTGGGAGATATTCCAAAGTTAACATGGGATTTTGCCGAATATTCCAATCTGGAGTCTTTAATTAACCATAGCAGAAATGCAACAGAGTTGGATCTGTCATCAAATAAGAAATTAAAATATCTGTATTGCTATAATGATGAATTGAGCAGTCTAAAGGTTTCAGAAGGATTAGAGGAGTTACATTGTGACATAAATTCTATTACTAATCTGGACCTTAGTAAGTCTGCAAATTTGCGGGTATTATCCTGCGCCGGAAATCAGTTGTCCAGCCTTGACTTAAGCAAAAATAAGCAATTGGAGACCATCAATCTCGGAAGCAACCAGTTGACGAAATTGGATCTTTCCGGCAATAAAAATCTGTTAAAACTGCAATGCGAAGAAAATAAACTGACTGAACTGTCACTGGATTCCTGTACCAATCTGGAATTGTTGTGGTGTGATGACAATTTGTTGACGGATCTTGATTTAGGTAATTGCACATCTCTGGAGGAAGTAAAATGTAATAATAATCGTCTGACCAGGCTGAATTTTGGTACAGGAAAAAAACTGCAGTATCTTATTTGTGAAAATAATCAATTGGAGACATTGGAACTTCTGGGAGAAAAAAATCTTAAGTGTCTATATTGTTCCAACAACCAACTAAGCAAACTAGAGATTGACAGTGAGCAATTGTTGGAGCTAACATGCGCTTCCAATCAATTAACACAGTTAGATATCGAAGGACTTATCGTTTTGCGAATTCTGGATTGCTCAGATAATCCATTAAATTCACTAAATATCAACGGATGCAACAATTTACAGTACTTAAATTTCTACCACACAGATATCAAAACTCTGGATGTGTCCGATTTTACGGACTTAATAAATATTTATTGTGATTCTGCAGATATATTACTTGGATGGAAGTATCTGGAAAAGGATGCTGATGATGTTGCAGCACTCGAAGCCTTAATTCATAAGATTCTGGAATCTTATGATGAGTCCAGTGCCTCTGACAAAAGTCCTAAGATTGACAGTAACTATTTGGTAAATCCACAATATGAATGGGAGGATGGAAAGCTCACTGTGATTCATTGGGATGATTGTTCCCTAACAGGAAAATTAGATGTCAGTGGATTGAAGAACCTACGAAGGCTGTTTTGTAAAGATAATGCCCTGGAGGAGTTGGAAATCAGTGGATGCAAAGAATTGATAACCCTTGACTGTAGAGAAAACAAGCTAACTGAAATTGATGCCACCCAGAATCCATATTTGTTTACGATTCTTCACGATGAAAATGTGACAGTTCACAGCAACTTGGGATCAGGCATAATTGATTGGTATTCCTAAGACAATTGACATAACAATAAAATAAGTCTATTAGTATGAGAAAAGGATATTTCAGCTATTAAAGGATATCCTTTTCTCTATATTTATATATGATAGCAGAATCCAAAAAAAACAACAGATTTGTCGCCGCAACCTGAAGTTGCTCAACTTCCACTAAAAATGCTTGAAGAAATCAAAATAATTCAATAAAATAGAAAGGGGACTGTGTCAAATTAAAACCAAATAAGAAACTGTCATAAAAGGGAACCCAAAACTCTCCAGGTAAAAAATACAAAAAGGAAACAGTTACTGAAATCGGTTACACTCAGTAAATTTAAGGAAAGGTACGGTTATTGTCATGAGCTTTGCAGAAAAAATATACAATTTGAGATTGCATCATAGATACTCTCAGGAAATGTTGGCAGAGAAATTACATGTCAGTAGGCAAGCTATTTCTAAATGGGAATCCGGAGCCACTTTGCCGGAAACAGACAAGTTAATTGCTCTCAGTGATTTTTTTGGAACATCCATTGATTATTTGCTAAAAGACAATAAAATACACGATAATAACAATAACCTTGACCGTACGATCCTACGATTTCTGGGATCAGCACAGGACATGGAAACGATCTCAAAAGAACTGGTAGAAATCATGAGGGATGGGGTGATTGATGATGAAGAAAAGATAAAAATGGAATCCATTATGGAAACACTGGACACGATATCCCAAACCATCTCTGAAATAAAAGAAAAAATATATGTAGAATAACATATTATAATGTTAAAATCTTAATCGGTGGTTGGTTACAGATCACCGATTTTTACTTAATATTCTCCATTAAATAGACTCATTAAATATACGCATCCACATAGTCTTTCAAAAGATCCTGTAATTCTTGCTCCATAAATTCATAATCATCAGCAATATAAAGACAAACCACTTTTTTATCAGCAATGATGTCAGTATATTTTTCCTTTATTCTGCGCAAGTGTTTTTTCTCCATACAAAAGATTATATCCGCCCAACTCAATAACCCCGGAGTCACTTTAATTCTGGCATTTCGCTCCGTTCCTGCTGAGCGTGCCTGATGACCGCCAACTCCGTCAAAAATCTTTTCTGCTGTTAAACTGCGCCTTTTATTTTGACTACATAAGAAAAGCAAATTCATTTTATCACCATTCAATTCCTATCCGGATTAAACATTTTCAACAAAATCACCTAAAACAGTATAACACAAAATCAACAAAATGAACATTATAGTAACCCTTACATTCCTATAGTCATTCTATATCCAGCATAATAAAATGATTGTTCAATCACTAAATTCATGGTACAATAATAGGTGGTTCAAACAAGCTTACTTGTAGGAACAAACCAAAATTATAATGCAACACATTATATAGAAGTTTAACAACTTTATAAGACTTATTTCCGTTGAGAACGTCCCAAATAAGTCCTTATCAGCAAAAGAAAACTTTTACAGCTATCTTTTGAGATTTTCCAAAAATAAACGTTCTCGGAATGGAGGAACCTATGAAAAAATCAAAAAAGGAAGAACAGCACGAAAAAGGTACTGTCTCCATCAAGACGAAAATTATCGCACTGGTCATTCCGGTAATTGCCGTGATCGTTATAGTGATGATTGCTCTGTCTTACAA
>CAMWKN010000085.1 GCA_947174825.1 uncultured Clostridium sp. | reverse complement strand
ACTCCGGAAAAGAGCGTTGCGGTAAGGGCGATAAATCCATCCCCAGCTGATCACAGAATGGAAGGAAGCGAGGTGGATGATACAGAGATCAGACAATTTAATCAGAAAAATTACGAAGAAAAAAAGGATTTCATCTTATCCTATCTAAAGGATGTTCAAAAAGGAAAGATCATGAAAAAGGCCGAAGAAGATATTGAAAATGAATTTGATTTTGAATTGGAGAAAGAAGATGAGCCAATTAATACGGAAGATTTACTTGATTTCAGCAGCGGAGAGGATGTTACGGAGGATGAGGGAGGATCCGATAGTAAAATCTACCTTGCTGTGTGTGCTGCTGTGTTCTGTATTCTTGTCATAGTTACGGTGGTGTATGTCCGGAAAAATGGACAGGAATAATCTTTAGATGTATTAGTGGAATCAAAGAGTTGTCATTTTTTTGACATAGTAGTGGAGTGATTTTTTTCAAAGTAAAAATACACGATCCATAATAGGATTGGTATGCAGGAGGATGATGCTATGAGAATGCAAAGGAGTAAAGATGGACATAAATTAAATACTTGGATTTTGGGTGGTATGGCAGCATGTGCTACAGTGCTTATGGTGTGCATGGGTAGTACCATGGCATCCGCTAAGGCGATTGGAAGTCTGGAACAGGCGAAGAAATTGGCACGACAGAAGGTAAAATCTGCAACCATTACAGAAGCGGAGCAGGATACTGATGATGGCGTGGCTGTATACGAGGTATCCCTGCATAAGGGACACAAAGAATATGACCTCAAGTACAGAAAATCGGATGGTAAGCTTTTGGAATATGAATGGGAGCAGAAGGGGGTTAGATACGGTGACCAGACAAAGAAAAATATATCTAAGGCGAAGATCAAGAAGAAGGCATTAAAGAAAGTGAAAAAGGCATCTGTTCGTTCTATTCGCTTGTACCGGGAATTGACACGAACAGAGTATAAAGTGCGGTTACAGAAGGGCAATTATCGTTATACCCTGGTTTATGATGCCAAAAATGCAAAATTGTTAGAATATGAGCAGAAATATGGAAAATCCGGGACAGGAGCATCGACTTCTAAGGATATTGGTAAGAAGGAAGCGAAGAAGATAGCCTTGAAAATGTTGCCGGGTGCGACTGTAGCTGAGATTGAGCGGTATAAAGACGGCGGTGATGTGTACTACAAGGTGGAACTGGTAAAAGGGAAGGAAGAATATGAGATTATTATGGATGCTGAGGGTAGAGTGCGAAAAGGAATATCATGATTAATCCGCAATAGGAATGATTAAAATGTGCATTCGCACAAAAATAAGGAGTCCGATTATGCTATTGTTTGTATGTAGTATGAAAGGATAAAGTCTAATTTACAGGAGGGAATAGTATGGATTTTGATGAGTTATTGAATGATACTTTAGATGAATTTCTATTAGAATGTGTTAGTAAAAAAATAGAGGAAGTTTCAGAGCTGCCCAAAATGTTAAAAGACATTACCTATTTAGACGATAAGCAGAAGCTTCTGGATCAAACAACGAAATGTGAAATGTTAGATGTGGATGATTATAGTATATTGAACTATTCCCTATCAGAGAATGAGATACATATTCAATATGATATTGCATTTGTTTTGCAGTCATTTATTGATTCTGAATATGTATGGCGGGTGCAAGGAGCTGCCCAGGTTGAATTTTCCATCCCAGATACCAGCAAGGTGGACTGGTCTGTTTTTGAGTCACGAGATGATAATAATAATGTTTTTTGGGAGCGGTACGAGAAATATAAAGAATATGTTCAGTTTCAAAATATCATTTATGAGGAAATCGAATGTGATACTTTGGATGATGATTGATTTTTTGAAATTATATAAATATGTTATTAAAAAAACACACTGACACACTGGGATATTCCAGTGTGTTTTTTATACAAAAATCTGCCTTGCTCTTTGTAGTTCTTTGATAGTTGCATCATTCTGATTTTAACCCCATCGAATTCGAGGGGGTTAAAATCAAGCGGGGTTAATTCTCAGGATTTCCTCATTCTGCCGTTTCCATATTCTCCGGCAATACCAGATTCACGGCAAACACAAACCACTACATGACGGATAAGCAGGAATTATCCACTCTAAAATAACCGTGTGTGAAAAAAATGGGGAAAGTCAAAAAAATTGACGCAGGTTGCTGAGGTGAAAGATATGTGATATAATAAGATGCTTTTGTAGGTAATGGAAATTTTATAAAATAAACAGGGAAGTGACAAAAGATAATTCCTAAAGGAGGTAACAATATACTATGGCACTTTTTTATTGTCCGGAATGTGGAAAAGAAGTATCTGATACTGCAAAATTTTGTCCTAATTGTGGATATAAATTACCAAAAAATAAAAAAAAGAAGGATTTAGTCAATAAAAAGACAAAAACTATGATTATTGCCAGTGCAATTACCATTATTTTAATTGTTGGAGTGATTAGTTGTCTGGTTTCTATCTTACGTTTAAATGATTCTGAAAAGGCTCAAGTAGCATCGTTAAATCGTCTTATTAGCAAAACTATGCAGGAGAATATAGAGAATAAAACAGAAGAGCAATTACACACGTATCAGGAGGAGTGTAAGAATATAACTAAAAAATATTCTTCGTTAAAATGGAAACAAAAACGTAAAATTAGTCAGTATTCCACTGTTCAAGAAAGGATATCATCCATTGATCGTCAGATTAATACGGTAAGAGAAAGAGAAGTCCAAAATGTGATTGATCTCGTGAATGCGATTGGTGATGTGACTTTAGATAGCCAATCTGCTATCGACAGTGCAAAAAATGAATATAATAAACTTGATGAAGAACAAAAAAATCAGGTTACAAATTATAGTCAAATTAGTGACTATGAAAACCAGTTTGAGGCATTATGTTTATCGAGCGTTATTAATCAAATTAAAGGGATTGGAAAAGTATCCTTGGAAAATGGTTCGGGGAGTAAAATTGATGCCGCAGAAGGCGCATATAATCGTTTGTCAGAGGACTCAAAAAAGCAAGTTTCGAATTATAGTACATTAAAAGCCAAAAGAAAAGAATATGACAAACTAAATAAATATAAGGGATTACTACTGGATGCAAAAGCAAAGATCAAAGACGGAAGCTTGAATGCGGCTAAGAAGGTATTAAAAAAGATTCCATCTAAATTTAGCTATAAAGATACGAAAGCATCTACCTTGAAAAAACAACTAAACTCTAAGAGTGCCTGGGTTGCGTTATGCGGAGTATGGAAGACTACGGGAGGACAGATGCGGTCGACAGAGATCTGGGATTATGATGGTCGCTCTAAATATTGGTATAGGGACTTTAGCAAAGGTGAAGAATCCGTCTCTGTTAAATGTCAATTGCTGAAAAGTGGAAAGGTAAAAGTAAAAATTAGTGGAAGCGTACCGATCTATACGTCATATTCCAGTATTTCGGAAGGGGTAAAATCAAGCTACGTTTGGTTGGACAAAACAAAGACCATGTCTAGTATGGGGACAATAAGAATTGATCAATATACTACCGTAACAATATCATCGTCTGGTCTTACTGTTAATTATTTTAAAAACAGTCCTAACGAAAGCCAGTATTTTACGTATCAATATAAAACCACAATGAATTTGAAAAAGAAATCAAAGAGCTATTAATCAGGCGGATTCATTAAAATACAAATGAAAAAGTGAGGGAATGATTTTATGGCAATAATTAATTGTCCAGAATGTAACAAGGAGATATCTGATACTGTGAAAAATTGTCCAGGGTGTGGATATCGGTTGAAGAAGAAAAAGAATTCAAAATTTTTTAAAACACGCAACCAGAAAAAAGTATTTATCATTATAATGACATTATTCATTGTTGCGCTTCTGGGAGTGGGGGGATTTTTTGGATATCGGTATTATTGGGTTCCATTAAATCAATATAAGGAAGCAATGGCTTTAGTGAAAGAGAACAAGTTTGATAAAGCAATTATTAAATTAGAAAAATTAAACGATTTCAAAGGGTCTAGGCAAAAGGTGTTAGAGGTTCAATACAAAAAGGCAGAATCCTTGTTGGAATCCGGATCATATAATGCAGCTGTTTTGGGATTTAAGGCGGCTGGTAATTATAAAGATGCTTCCGATCGAATTAATGAAACGAAGTATTTATGGGCACAGAATACGGATATAGATGAAGCGATTACAATTTTGGAAGAGCTAGGCAGCTATAAAGATGCAGAAGAGAAACTGGCTAGTCTGAAAAAGCAGAAAGATGCAGAAGAGGCATTACTGAAGATAGAAAAAGCATATGCTATCTGCACTTCAGATAGAACAAAATTGGCATCTGATAAAAAATCTATTTCAGTCGATTCGTCAAATCAGTATGATGTTTCGTCTCTTCTGGATATTAGTGGTATAATAAGTTCTTTGGGATTGCCGGATTCTTTATATGATGAAATGTGTGCAACCAACGCTTTGATGGGAAGGCAGAGTGAATCTTATGAATATTATGATATCAGCTGGTCTTTTCATCCCCAAAATGGTTTAGATGTAGTATTTAAGTATAAAGGTTAATATTGTGATAATAGTTTATTGCTAACAATAATACTGTCGGCAGTCTGAGAAATCTTTCAGGCTGCCGTTTCCATATTCTCCGGTAATACCAGATTCAACAGGATCGCCACCAGAAACACCACGGCAACGCAGTTTTCCGCAAAGACATTTTCCACGATTTGCGGGAAGATATGAAAGATCTCCGGTACCTGTGTAAATCCGATTCCTGTGCTGAGAGATAGTGCGGCAATGGTGATATTCCTCTGGGTATAGCCACAGTTTCCGATCATCTGGATTCCGCTGACTACAATGGTTCCAAACATCATAATGGTACAACCGCCCAGCACGGCATCTGGCAGAGTGGCAAGCAGTGCGCCAAAGATCGGAAAGATTCCTGCCAGAATCATAATAATAGCACCACTGGCAATGGCAAAGCGGTTGACTACCTTGGTCATGGCAACCAATCCCACATTCTGGCTAAAGGATGTAATGGGCAGACAGCCAAAGAGAGCGGACAGTGTGCTGATGAAACCGTCACAGGCGATGGAACCAGCCGTCTCCTTTTGGGTAACATTCCGTTTTAAACCAGACATGGCTAGTGCCGAGGTATCTCCAATGGTTTCCGTGGCAGATACCAGAAAGATCAGCGTAACGGACACAATGGCACCAGCATGGAAAACCGGACGAAATGGCAGTGGTGTCGGCAGAGCAATGGGAGAGGTGTTTTGTATGGCAGAGAAATCCACCATTCCCATACAGGCAGCCACGATGTAACCTACAATCAGTCCAAACAGGACAGATAACTGTTTCCAATAGGATTTCGCAAATATATTAAACAGGAGACAGCAGAGCAGGGTAATACTTCCCAGAATCCAGTTTGCAGAGGAGCCAAACTGTTCGCTGCCGCTTCCGCCGCCAAAGGAGGCGGCACCTACAGATAATAAGGAAAAGCCAATAGCAGTTACTACACTGGCAGCCACAATCGGGGTGATGATCTTTGTCCAGTATTTGGCAAATAATCCCAAGATACCCTCAATCAGTCCGCCAACCAGCACGGCACCAATAATGGCAGGATAGCCATAATTTGGTCCAACATAGCAAAAGATGGATACAAAAGTGAAGCTGATGCCCATGACGATAGGGAGTCCAGAGCCGATACGCCAGATCGGGAATAGCTGGATCAGCGTGCCGATTCCGGCAATAATCATGGCATTTTGTATTAACATGGCACTCTGGCTTTCATTTAAGCCGCAGGCACCTGCTACAATAATGATCGGTGCAATATTGGCAACAAACATTGCCAGAATATGTTGCAGACCAAAAGGAATCGCCTGACGGATCGGTACCTTTCCGTCTAGCTGGTAGATATTTTTAATATTCGCTTCTGTATTTTTCATTGGTAATCTTACCTACTTTCTGGGTTATTCATTTTATTATTACTTATACACTTGTGGTCGGAATGTGATGGTTCCCTTTTCCGCATCCATTTCCTCAACAATCGCCAGAGACTCCAATGGATATCCCAGATTGCGGATGGTACGGCCGCCTGGCTGAAATCCTTTCTCAATGGCAATACCAATTCCCTCGATGGTGGCACCGGCTTCGTGGACAATAGAGATCAGTCCCTGCAGGGCGCATCCGTTGGCAAGAAAATCATCAATGATTAATACATGATCCTCTGGTGTAAGAAATTTTTTTGCCACAATAACCTGATTTTTGCACTGGTGGGTAAAAGATTCCACTTCTGCCACATACATTTCTCCCTCAATATTGATGCTCTTGGATTTTTTGGCAAACACCACAGGGGCATGAAAATGTCTGGCTACCACGCAGGCGATACCAATTCCGGAAGCCTCGATAGTCAGGACTTTATTAATAGGCTTGCCGTCAAAACGTTTCCGGAACTCAGCGCCCATCTGGTCAAACAGATCAATATCCATCTGATGATTAAGAAAGCTGTCTACTTTTAAGACATTACCCTCACCGAGTATGCCATCCTTCTGAATACGTTCTTCTAAAAAATTCATCGTTATTCTCCATTTCTTTTGTAAATTTACCGATTAAAGTTCATTTTTGAAACTGGAAACTGCAGTAAGCAGTCTGGACAACTAACAGAGTATCAGATTTTTCGATATTCTACAACAATATATTGCAGTTTCAATTAATAATTGATTTCAATTATTG
>CAMWKN010000084.1 GCA_947174825.1 uncultured Clostridium sp. | reverse complement strand
CTTCTTCAAACATTAATTCTCCTCTTGCAGCACCCCATCCAAGATCGTAACAATACGGTCAGCATAATCTGCCATCTGCCTGTCATGGGTAACCAGCACGATGCTCTGTCCATATTCCGTAGATGCAGTTGCCAATAGTTCTGCCACATTACGGGCATTTTCTGCATCCAGATTCCCACTAGGTTCGTCTGCAAATATAATAGCCGGTTGAATGATTAATGCCCTGCCAATAGACACACGCTGCTGTTCACCTCCGGACATTTCCTGGGGAAACTTATCTGCACATTCTGCAATTCCTAATTTTTCCATCATTTCCATGGCAGTATCCCGTTCCACCTCTCTGCCATCCAGTTTCAATGGAAGAACCATATTTTCATATGCGGTAAATTCTGGAAACAGATTATAATCCTGGTAAACATAGCCGATGTTCTTTCGGCGAAATGCAGAACGTTCTTTTTCCTTCATCTTGGCAATATCCTGCCCATTAATCATAATTTCTCCCTGATCTGGTGTATCCAATCCAGCCAGGACATGGAGCAGCGTAGATTTTCCGGATCCGCTTCTTCCGATTACTGCCACAAATTCCCCCTTCTTGATATCCAAGCTACATGTTTTCAATGCCGGAACCTCCACGATACCATTGCTATAAGTTTTTGATATTTTCTGTGCCTGTAAAATCATATCCATTCTCGTTCTCTCCTCTCTGCTTTTTTCTACTCCTCCTGCCCCATTAACTCCAATTTCTTCAAATACCGTGCTTGCCCTCGAATACCAAACCAAATTGCCAGTACCAGAAATCCCAGAAACAGTATCCATTCAAAAGGATGATTCAAATAATCCCGAATCATATTAATACACTGTTTCCACAATTCAGCACGCTCAAAATCTATCTCTCCTCCTCTGGTCTCTTTCCAATAAGCAATTCCCTTAACCACAACTAAAATCAACATACACAAAGGAATTCCTGCCAATGCCCAGATTCCTTCCCGGATTCGCAGCACAGTATAAAAACGAATCAAATCCTCTCTGCTGCATCCACACTGCAAAAACTGCTGCAACTGCTTTCTCACTAACTCCATGGATTTATTCTGCATACTCCGATTGATAAACAAATACACCGATCCCGTCAAAATCAAAATAACTCCAAACATAGCAAATTGTCGATAAAACCGCCTTCTTTCCTGCGCCTTCTTTCCCATGTAGCTATGAAAAGATATTCCATCTTCCTCTTCCCCAGAACTGGACAATACATCTGCTACACCAGCTTCCACCTGTTTTCGATTTACTCCCTTTTCCATATCAATCTGTATGCATCGATAGGTAAAATCCTTTCCAATACTTTTCGCCAATTGCTCCAGGATGGCTTCCGAAGCCAGCAATTGCACACCACCTCCTGAAGTCAACACTTCCTCATCACCTTCAAAGTTCGTTAATTGACTTACATCAAAGAGATAAGATTCCACCTTTCCGGACATAACAGGATCTCTCATCAATGCAGAAAATAATTTCGCATCGTCACTGCAAATTACTTCGGTGTGAATTGCATTCTCATCTGTTAATAATTTATGGTGGATCTGCAAAGGATCTCCTGTTTTGATGGTCTTTTCCTCAAAATGATACGGATATTCCTCGCCCCATTTTCCATAAAAAAATGTCCGATTTTGATCATCTGTATTTAAAATCCCCTGCAAAGGTTTTCGAATGGGACTGTCAATAGGAATATCATCAAACACCCAAGTACCGCTGCCATTATAACTAAGTAAAAATAAAATAGATTGCTTTCCGGACCAGAAATCGTCACTACGAAAATCTTCTCCCAATAATTTATGCAGCAACCGATCCCGCTCCGCTGTTTTGGCAAGTCCTATTATATTCTCACCAAAACACTCCGGGCGTTCTGCTGCCTTGGGAATCTCTGCAAACACCTGATTATACATTCCATGCCACTCATCCTGCCATTCCTGTAGATCTGGTCCGGAATATTTCATTATATTGGCAATTTCTTGCATATCACTTTCCAAATAGGTTTTCACATACCAATCTTTTAAAAAACCGCTATCCTCCATTCCATCCCATACTAGTCCAATCTGATTATCGTTCGCTGTTCCATTTACCTGTTTCACTCCTGGAATATTCATCAGGTCTGCCACCACATCCATAGAGATCCCATTTCCAACAGAATCCCCCCTGGTAACAACAAGTTCTTTCTTGATTTGATTGGATTCCAGATGACACGGATTCTCATACCAAGTGATTCCTTCCGACGTTCTTTCCATTCCCTCTCCCCTTACATAAGCGTAAATATCCGGCCAGCCTTCACTCTCCTGCCAGGTATGATAGGCAGACCGGATCGCCCACAAGGAATACAAAAATATAGTCATAGTCGCTATGATAAATAAAATCTGCGCCATACTTTTTCCCGGTTCGGCACGTCGTCTTCGAATTTGAAATAATGAAATTGCTTTCTTCCTTCTGTCCCTTTTCCGGTACATATGTTTCAATCTGCCTTTAGAAATCATTCCCGTCATTTGATGCAGATTCTTGACACGGAATAACAGACAGCTCCATATCATAACCAACAAAAACACTCCCAGGGTAAATAACAGAATCATAGCAAGGGAATTGCCGGTTATATGAAATACAAAAGGAATCCCAAAATGTCTGGAAATCACTGCCGCAACTATCAGCGAGACCACCCCTGTCATCAGGATACCCACGATCGCTGCCGGAAGAAACACACCACTCCATTCCAGGCATACCATTCCCCGAACCTGTCCGGTAGAAGCACCTAATTCCCGTAGCTTGAAATAATACGGACGTCGGTTATTACAGCACATCAGAAATAAATAAATCAAAGACATACTTCCCAAGATCCCGCACAGACTCATCATAACCAGATAAAGATTGCGGCTGCCCCACATGGTCACATCATAAGCATTGCTGTTATAAACCATGTCAAACAACAGACGATCTTCCCCCTGCTTCTTGCACATAGTCATCATGCTTCGGTAATATTCTTCTCCATTGATATCCCTCTGTGCCCGATTCAGATAGTACCAATACCGCTGCTGATCCTCCATTTCCACACCCTGTATCGACTCCAAACCTTCTTTGGTCACAAAGTATTCCGGCAATCCTTCCGACGCTGTCCAATCCGCTGTATAGTTCTCCAAAATACCCGACAATTTATACTTCACATAACCATATTCCGGCTCTCCCAGTTCATTATATCCTGTAATATATGCCAGAGAAATCGTCTGCCCCAGTTCAAAACTATGCCCCATAGCAGACAAAACATGTTGTGTTATGACAATTTCGTCTGCCTGTTCCGGCATTTTTCCGGAATAAAGCACAATATTGGATAAATGAACAAATTCTTCATCCACCACCCCCACCGGACCGTACCCTTTCGCATGGTCCATGTCCATATCCCTTGGCTGACTACACATCTCCGTCCGCACCAAAGTCGTTCCATAACCATCTACCCAGGCATGTTCCTCCAGGCAACGAGATTTTTCCCCTGTGGAAATAATCCACTCCCCGCTTTCTAAAAATGCATTTTCTCGCTGGAATCGGTTCATGCAATCCTGAAAAATCATAATTCCCGCAAACAGGAAAACACAGCAAAAAGAAATCAATGCCACTTTCCACATGCTCCTGCGACGTCGTTTCACACTGAGCAAAATCATACGTATAAATTCGAGATTCAAAGCCACTCTCTCCTTTCCTATCCCTTTACTCCAAACCATCTAGATACACAATCCCACTCTTCCTGTTCCTTTTACCTCAATCCAACCAAATCTGCCATCCTATTCCTCATGTCCCATCAATTCCAGTCTGCCTAGATACTGCTTCATTCCCCGGATCCCAAACCAAAGCGCTAATACCAGAAATCCCAGGAAGAAGATCCATCCTATGGGATTATTAATATACGCCTTCAATGCATCCTTACATAGAGATAGAAGTTCTTTCCATTCATACTCTGCCTCTCCTGCCTGACACTGTTTCCAATAG
This sequence comes from uncultured Clostridium sp., assembly GCA_947174825.1. Next base: position 2,705 of record CAMWKN010000084.1, on the reverse strand, counting down.
GATAAACCCTGTGCCGTTACCATGATTACCATACAAAGCAGAATGCTGAAACATGCCCAGAGCATTTCACCTACTCTCATCCAGCTATAAGACCGTGTCAGTTCTGCTCGATTGCAACCACACTGAAGAAACTGCTGCAACTGTTTTCCCGTCAGTTCCATCGATTTATTTTGCATGCTTCTGCTGATAAACAGATACACCGATGCCGTCAGAATTAAAATCACACCAAACATAATAAACTGCCGATAAAACCGACTTTTTTCCTGCTGTTTCTCTCCTAAATAACTTCCAAAAGAACATTCATAGCGTGACAACACGTCAGCAATTTCTGCCTCGATCTGCTTCCTCTTTACCCCTTTCTCTACATTAATCAAAAGAGTTTTGTAAGTAAATGGAATATCAGCGGCATTGGCAAGCTGTTGCAAAGTAGTCTCCGACGTTAAAAGCTGTATACCACCTTCCTCATTTAGTTTATATGGAATATGTTCCCAGTTAGCAGACATTGCTGGATTCATTATTAATTCCCGATACACTTCAGAATCTCCACAAAGGATAATTTCCGTCTCCAATGTTTTTCCAGCAGGTAGTTTCTCATGTAGAATCTGCAGTTTATCCCCGGTGTGAATTGTGTTTTCCTCAAATTGATAATGATATTCCTCACCCCATTTTCCATAAAAGCACTTCTGATTTTGCGGATTCGTTATCATAACTCCCTGTAATGGTTTTCTCAAAGGGCTGTCTAACGGAGCATCATCCCCCCAAACATCACTATAAGTTGGTTTGACCTGAAAGAGAATCGATTGCTTTCCGCCCCAAAAATCGTCACTGCGAAAACGATTGCCAAAATACTTTTTTAACAAAAGGTCCCTGCGTTCTGTGCGCTCTAACCCTACTACACTTTCCTCATATACATCCGGATGCTCCTTTGGATCTGGCATTACAGCATACAATTTACTATATATTTCATGCCACTGTCTGTCCCATTCCTCACTATATGCCTCCATATAAAAAAGATCCTCTGCAGCAAATTTAAAATTAGACTCTATCCACATCCTAGTATAATAATTATTCAGAAAAGGACTGTTCTGCATGCCGCTCCAGTTCAAAGCAATCTGATTATCCGTAGCTGCACTGCAAACACTCTGAACCGCTGAAATTCCCTTTAAATCCTTTATCACATCTACTGGCAGCCCCTTCCCAACCGAAACATTCCTTTCTACTTGTGAAGTTCCCATCTCATAACTTAATGGCTGACGCGTATTATAATTCCATCCGAAACCACTACCATCTGCTGTTCTGCCTTCCCCAATAGAACGGACATAGAGATCTGGCAATTTTTTGCTTTCCTGATATACACGACTGGCGGATTGAATCATGGTTACGCTATAGAGAAATATGGTCATAGTGGCAATCAAAAACAAAATCTGTGCTATATTTTTCCCAGGTTCCGCACGTTTTCGCCGTATCTGAAATACTCGCACCGGATTTTTTCCTCTGTCCCTTTTCCGGTACATATATTTTAGTCGTTTTGGTGGAATCATTCCTGTCATCTGGTGCAGATCCTTAATTCGGAAAAACAGACAACTCCATAACATAACCAGCAGAAATACGCCTAGCGTAAAAATCAAAATCATCCGAATGGATTTTTCGGTCAAACGAAAGACAAAGGGAATTCCAAAATGTCTGGAAATCATTGCTGCCACAAACGCGGATATTACACCTGCCACAATCATAGCAATACATGCTGCCGGAATAAACACACTGCTCCATTCTATACAAACCATCTCCCGAACCTGTCCGGAACCAGCCCCAAGTTCCCTTAGCTTAAAATAATACGGTCGTCGGTTATTACAACACATCAGAAACAGATAGATTAAGGACATAGCTCCCAAAATTCCACACAGGCACATCATAACCAGATACATCGTCTGACTGCCCCACATCGTTACATCATAGGCATTCTCATTATAAACCAGGGAATACACTAAATGATCCTCTCCCTGTTTTTTCAACACCTCCTTCATATCCCGATAAAAACTTTCTCCTGTAATATCTCTCTGAGCTTGATTCAGATAATAGTAACACCGTTGTTGATCCTTCTTCGGTACATGTATCTGCTCTAATCCTTCCATAGTCACAAAGAACTCCGGCAATTCCCCTGGCAACACCCAGTTCGCCGTATAGTTTTCCAAGATCCCCACCAATTTATAACAGACATCCCCAAAGATCGGATTCCCCATGTCATCATAACCCTTAATATATGCCAAAGAAAGCATCTGCCCCAGCTCATAACTACATCCCATATCAGATAATACATGCTGTGTCAAAGCAATTTCATCCCCCTGCTCTGGCATTTTTCCAGCATAAAGCACAATGTTAGACAATTGTATAAAAGAATCATCCGCCACGCCAACTGGCCCTTCCTCTCTGGCACGACTCATATCCCCATCCCTTGGCACATTACACAGGCTTGTTCGCACCAGCGTCGTTCCATAACCATCTACCCAGACATTTTCCTCCAAACACCGAGATTCTCCCTCTGTCGAAACAATCCATTCGCCACTTTCCAAAAATGCAATTTCCCGCTGAAACTGGTTCATACAATCCTGAAAAACCATAATTCCCACAAACAAAAACACACACAAAAAAGAAATCAACGCCACTTTCCACATACTCCTGCGACGTCGTTTCACACTGAGCATAAC
>CAMWKN010000083.1 GCA_947174825.1 uncultured Clostridium sp. | reverse complement strand
GTAATATTTCATTTAACATCAAACATTTTTCCTCTTTTGATAATTCTTCAAATAATTTTTTTCCATTAATCAATATACCAGCCTGCGAACTCAATCGACCTTTATACACTGTATTTTGCATTTTATCACAAAATGTTTCATACACCTGTATCAAATCTCCATCTGACAAATTCAATTTCTCTGATATAATTGCATCTTTATTCGCCTGATAATCCAAACAAAACTTCTCAACATTTTTTAATATCTTATGTGTTTTTTCGTCAACCACTAACTGCATTGCACACTTAAAAGATAAATTTTTTTTATCATAACTACCAGATAAATGCATCAAAAAACCATCTAAATCAAACAAAGAATCTATCATAATTTTACGTAAAAGAATCTTTGGTTTTATTAATTCCAGCTTTTCCTCACAATATTTTATTATCTCGCTTTGCTCCTCAAGCAATTTAGCAAGATACACTGGCACAAATTCTATACTACGCATTAATTTCCCTTGCTTTGTTTCTGATTCTACTAACATAAAATAGGCACGACTCGCCTTATCATACCCACCATACTTTTCAATAAATGCCAGCCTGCTATCCTCTGCCCCATTTTTAATCGGTACCTGTCCCTTGCCTTTCTTTAATATTTGTTGCTTAAACAAACCTCCTTTCGCCTCATAGGATTTCCTCGTAAAGAGAATATTATTTTTACGCATCCATTTCTTCACTGTATGGATGGTTCCCGCTTCTCCAGAAATCCATGCCACCTCATCTCCCCGTTTTACAGTTTCATTCTCAAACATCTTTCGCAAATTATATGTTCTACCTGGGTTGTTTCTCACATACCATGCAGCATCTTTTGTAAATTTCACAAAATAGGTATTTCCAACCACAATATTTAAATACGCATCCTTAGCATGGTGATAATCATTGATATCACGTACCTTAATTAAATCAAATTTATATCGAAATTCGCTGACTGCTTTTGCCTTGGCATAGACAATTTCCGTATCTGGATACGCTTGCTTCAAAAGCTGAGTTACTGCCTTGGTACTCTGTCTCGTCTCAACTAACTGTCTGGCGATAAATCCTGCCAGCTCTCCATCACTGAAAGGCTCTCGTCTAGTTAAACGATGATATTTTTCCTTACTAATCAATTTCTTTTTTAACAATGCATCCCACAGGTTCTTGGCTTGTTTCTTATATTCTTCCGGCACCGGATATATATCCGTTTTTTTACTATTTAATTCTCGCTTTACCAACACACGATTATCTAAACTGTCATCCATCACTTTCGATTGCGGATAGATATGGTCAATATCATAACGATTCGTAAACAACTCCTCCAAATCAATTACTTCACCAGAATACATACACCTTCCCATCTGGGTATAATACAAATATAACTTGTCACTACGTAATTGATTATCATCCTTCTGGGATAGACTGTCATACAATTCCTGTGCTTCCTTTTTACAAAATTGATATAATCCTAACAAATTTGTTCGTCTGGACACCTTACGATCATTTCTCTGTCCTGGTTCTCTCGCCATTTCCACAAAAATACGTTCCGGTGCAGAACCCATTATGTGTTCAATTTCTTTCACAATTTTTACGGTTTGCCAGATAGGACGTTTCACTGCCGGAGAGACATACAAGTCCTGAACACTTTGATATGTAATTTCTCCTTCTGAAATATTCTGGGCATTCCGTTCTTCTATTTTCTTAGAATATTCATATTTTTTACTAAGCAACTGCATCAGATTATCATTGGTTTCCCACAATGCAGAAATAATATTGAGAATTTCTCCTGTCACTGGATTAACCGCTTCCACTTCCTCCAAAAAAGTACGTGATAAGCGTCCCCATCCGCTGTATTTTTTTCCAGCTAATTGCGATACTTGTTTCTCACTTAATTCAGGATATTTTTGTCGCAAACGTCTCTTTAACATCTTTTGCGAGTCAGCAAACAAAGTAATATCCTTGACAATATCCTCTTTCTGCATTTCAGATAAAAAAACATTACCTGCAATTTGTTTAATATCATGATATGCTTTCAGTGAACTCTTAAAATTCTGATCAAAACCAGATAATTCCTGTTCCCTTGTAATAATACCTTCCCGTATGAGATAATCTTTTACACGCTTCCCTGTCACTCGTTGATAGCGCATAAATACATCGGTATAGATTTTTTGCTTGTTCTCAACAGATACTAGTTCTCCATCAATTCGTAAATTATTTAATTCATTCAATACACTGAATTTTGCATAAAGCAACGATTCCTTGGGCAGCACATCCTCCCCCACCAAATAAGTACACTTATTAGTCATACGCATAATAAAATTTGTTGCACTCTGCTCCTCATCAATTATTTCTGTAAAATTCCAAGGATAGATTTTATCATGGTTATCTTTTTTGCGAACCGCCCAGCTATTACCACCTTTATCATGGTGATACGTATTCAGAGGTCCCACATAATAGGGAATACGAAAATGAAAAATGCTCTGAATTTTCTCCCTAACTGAATACCCGTCTGCATCTTTCTCTAGTAAAAAAGGATAATGATGGCTTGCATTCTCCAAAATCTTATTTAATTCTTTTTCATGAAGCTGATATGGAATAACTCCGTTATCACGAATTACCTGCTTGGGAAATAAAGTACCATTCTCTATTTCTGCCAGCAATTCCTCCACAACTGTCTCTTTCTCCGCCGTACTGGAAAACGCCTTTAATGTCTTTCGTAAAAAATCATAAAATTCCTCTCTGGAACAATTATTTTCTATTGGCTGCTTCTTCCCATTTTTCTTAACCATGCCAATATATGCACTATAGTTTGCCGTCTTATCTGGCACGCCAAATACCTTGTTATATACTGATTTGTCCGACCTCAATAAGTCTTTTAACTTATCTAAATCCTTTCTATGCTTATCATATATTCGTATCTTTGCTTCTGATAAATAGTTAGAAGAACCTAATATATCACTTAAAACTGCCCAGTCAAATATTGCTTTTGCTGCCGTAATCAGCAAATAACGATCTGCCAGAACAGACTCCACCTGAGAAATATATTCCTCATAATTGCTATCCGAAAAAGAGATCTTACTACGTTCCTCATCATCTAGGGTTTTATCAGCAAATAATTCACTTAATTTCACGGAACACCCTGCCACTAAGCCTGCTAGTGCCTTTTTTTGTTTATCGTTTCCTGCAATCAATGTACTAATTTGCTTCTTTTTTTCCGTACGACTGTTCTGTGTTGACTTTAAGATTTTCTCCATCTCTTCTGCAGAATTTTCATCAAGGGCAATTTCAATGTCGTTTTCTTTGGCACATTCCACCAATGCCTGCACAGCGTTAGCAAAATTCGTTACCTCTGACATTTCCTTTCCCTCAAACAGAAAATGTCCTCGATGTTTCATAATATGATGTAATGCCAAATACAATAGCCGAATATCTGGCTTAAACTGTGGTTGTGTAATAAGTGTATGCCGCAAATGATAAATAGTAGGAAATTGTTTATGGAAATCAATATCAGTAAATTTCTCATCTACAAAAAGCGTATAGGGTAACTCTGGTGTATTTCCATCACGGTCTCTTTTATCCTCTGGATAATACTTACTCTCTTTCATTCTTAAGAAAAATCCGGTGTCTACTGCAGCAATTTCTTCTGCAAATAATTCCTGTAGCAACGCAATTCTATTTTTGCTTCGCTCAGTTCTTCTTCTGGCTGTCCGAAATGTTCTTCGCTCCTCCGCAGTATTTGCCTGCTCAAAGAGTCGAATTCCCCATAAAGCTTTTCCGTGTTTTTTGATTATTTCATAATTCTTGTCTGTCACTGCCCAACCAACAGAAGCAGTTCCCATATCCAGCCCCAGATAGTATTTTCCCTTATCATTTGTGTTTCCCATAATTACCTCCCATTTTTAACAATTTGCGCTCAGTATTAAAATTTTACACTGCCATAACCGCAATCTTCACTTGACTTTTTCCTTCCAATACCATATGATAATAAGCAGTTAAGTACCATACTTAATTTACATCATAAGTTCAAATAAAAATTTATTCAAAACGCCTATATGGCATCACAGTGTGTGAATGATGAAAACTCGCAATAGCGGGTTTTTATTTTTTGCAATTTATATTTTTCAAACATCAGATATATCATACTATATATAATATTACTTTTCAATCATCATCCAGCTTTCTATTACCTTTCCAACTACTTTACCAAAAGTACTCACAGAATAGTGATCTACAGGTGGTAGATCAATGCATAACAATAACGGGGTATTTCATTTTAATGCACTTTTTGAAATACCCCGTTATTATAAAAACGTTCTATATATCCACGAGATTGACACCAGCTTACATTCAATCCCTATTCAATCTCATCAATAGCGCCCTCTTGAATCAATTCCAAAAGAACATCCACAATATGGGCATCTAACTGTGTTCCCGAAACCCGTTTCATCTCAGCAATAATGCTATCCATCGGCATACTATTTCTGTAAGGACGAGTGGAATGCATGGCATCAAAAGTATCTGCAACCGCAATAATTCTTGCGATCTGCGGAATTTCTTTTGCCTGCTTTCCGTGCGGATATCCCTTTCCATCCAGACGCTCATGATGATACCCGGCGCCCAGTGCCAGATTCGGCAGGCAGTCAATCTCTTTCAGAATCTCGTAGCCATACTGGGCATGCTGCTTAATTATTTTGTACTCATCATCTGTCAGGCTTCCAGGCTTATTTAAAATACTTTCCGGAATTACCACCTTCCCAATATCATGGAGCAACGCTATATGATATAGATTCTCGAGCTTTTTATCATTATATCCCAGTTTCATGGCAATCAGCTTCGCATATTCTGCCACCCGGAAGGAATGCCCCTTTGTATACTGGTCTTTAATATCAATGCTTTTTGCAAAAGCATGTATCATCTGGTTAATAAACAGCTCGCCTTCCTTTTCTTCCTGGATTGCCCGCTTCAATTCCTTATTCTGCTCTTCCAGCCTGACAGAAAATGCATGAATCTCATCTTTCATATAGTGAACACAGTTTTTCGGTACATTACTGCCATTATAAATTGCCTCCGCCATTTCCAGACAGTTTCCATAGCCACACGCTCCACAATTAATATTCCTCTGTGCCCAGCTTTTTTTATTCATCAGATTGAAGATATCATCCAGCTCCTCCTCACTGGGCTCTCGCAGAGAAATGCTGCTTGATTTATCGGTATAATTCCGCATAAAATCCCGGATGTCTAACTCAGCAAACTGACGGTTAAACTGCTCTAAACGCTCCGCTGGAGTCAGCTTTTTTGAAAACGGATGCTCTTCACTGTTTGTCTTGCAGCCTTCTCTGATTTCCTGTAGATTGTAATAATTATCCTCCGAAGCATTTTTTTCCGTTTCAATACCTGTTCCATACAGGCAGCCTCTGTCACAGTTTAGAATATCAACCATAAACGGCAATCTTTGTCCGTTTGCTAATCTTCTTCTATAATTCTCCAAAAAGGCATAAGCACGCTTTTCTCCCTCTACCTGCCGTATAAATGCCTCTTCACCACAAAACCAATAGACATTCTCCTTAAGCCCTCCCGGTGTCGGATAAACAGAACCCAAACCATATTCTATTTCATCTGCTGCGTCCGCACCCTTGATATGGTGCTTCCGTACATACTTCATAAAATGATTGAAGGTTAAATTATAAGACACATAGCCCAGCGTATTAGGATCGGTAATCTCAACCTTTTTTGCGATACACGGACTGATAAAAGCCAGCTTATCCGTAATGTGCATATATTTTTTCGCATAAACTGCCGCACACAACAGGGGACTATGTATCGGTATCAGCTTCGGTATCAAGTCCGGTGCATAATGTTCTATGTAATTAACCACTGCAGGGCAGGGCTGGGAGATTCCACCTTGCAGGTCGTGTTCTGAAATATAGTTAATATATCCCCATGTGGTAATATCCGCACCAAAACTAACACTGATAATCCGATTGACTCCCGCCTCCTTCAAACCACCCAAAATAGAGGCATATTCCTCTGGATAATTTGCCTGGAATGCTGGAGCAAGCAGCACAGATATTTTCTCTCCACACTCTAAGTCATGAAAAAACTGCTTGGTATCATCATAATATTCTCTTGCCTTATGCTCACATACATCAAAACAGGCACCGCATGCCACACAATTTTCACTATGCACCTCAATCCGCTGCCCCTCTTCTGATTGAACGGAATAATTGGCAGTCAGAACCGGACAAACCGAAATGCAACGATTACACCCCTGACATTTTTCATTTGTATAGACCAGCTGGCTCATGATTTCTCCCTTTTCATTACTGTTCAAAGTCAAATTTTCTCTACATACAATCTGTTTTATTATAACATACTTTCATTTCTGATACTACTTTAAATATAGCTCTTTGACTTTCCCAGCGAAAATACCATTACCATTCACAGCCGAATTTGTCATGGATAAATTAACGAATAACAGAAAATTATCCTGTCACAATATCAACTGTGAATGGTAAACAAATACCGCCAGCAGGCAGATCACACAAAGTAGCAATCCATATTTAATATGAAGCAGCTTTATCTGAATTTCAAATTTCTCCCTGAGAATCACTTCTTCCTTCTCAAGCGCATAACCCAGTTTTACCAGATGTTCCACATGCAGTCCATCCAGATCATGGCTTCCATATTGCACCCGCAGACTCTGTGCTTTCCTCAGTAAACTAC
>CAMWKN010000082.1 GCA_947174825.1 uncultured Clostridium sp. | reverse complement strand
ACCATAATTTCCACCGGCATAATCATGGTAACAAATCCCAATAAAATTTCCACATAGAGATGATTCAGTTTTGGCTGGTATCCCACAACCCGGTTAATCGATAAAAATGTCAGAAATCCCATCACAAAGCGCAAGAACAAATGAAACAGGCTGGAGTATTTCTGGTATATATTTTTGATATGCTCTTTCAGTAACAAAAACTGTGTCATGAGCTTTCTCCCTCCTGATCCTCTGAATAAAACTTCTCCAGCTTTTTTAAATCTGCCAGATATGCTTTCAGTTTTCTTCGGTTTTTCTTATATCGATTAGAATAGTAAATGACCGCAATCACCACGCAAACGGTAATGCATCCAACATAGATTCCCACCGCAATTAAAACCAAACTCCGATAGTCCAGTTTTACCAGATTGAGTAGCAAATATTCCATATGATACAAAGCGATTAAAGCAATGATTAATAAATAAGATAACGTACTTCCCCAGATCACACGTAATGTATGGGAACGGACATAATCTGAATGATAATAGCCAGCTTCGGCAATCTCTGCCTTGCAATATTTGGTCTCATCCAAAGCAAGTTGCGTCATCAAACGCACCTTTTTCTCATTTACCATAATGAACTCCGATTGAATAAATTAACATAGGCTTATGCCCACTAAGATAATTATAGATTTGGCTTCAAAATAAGTCAAGACTATTCACAGAAAAAACAAGGTACAAAAACAGGGGACAAATTTAATAATTTATCCCCCGATAAATTTACAGCCATTCAATCCTTTTTCGCAAATCAAGTGTATCGTACTAAAAGGATTTAGCGTCTGCCTGTTGCAGCAGCCTTGGAATATGCCAGCCCGATACAGATTAACGCTACCCCAAAGAGAATCTCCACTCCCATACTGATAAATACTGCTGTCAGAGAATCCCCCTGTCCCAGAAAATCAATCTGCTGACATGCTCTGACATACCAATAAGATGGCAGGATATGTGCCAGAGCAACAATCCTCTCTCCCATCAATTCCAATGGTACAAAAACACCTCCCAGAAAGCTGCCTCCCAATCCTACTACATTGGCAATCATAGACAAAAGCTGTGTATTACTAACCACCTGACCAATGAAAAAGACAATTCCCATGCAAACTACCAGATAACACAATTCATTAAGCAAGAACAGCATCCCCTGGAACGAAAAGAGCGGAAGCCCCATGACCAGCAACAAGATCACATGAATCAAAACCAGAATCGCTCCCATGGTAATCATTCCAGCATATTGTTCCAAACCACTTCTGGTAACTGGATACGGTGAACTGACAATCCGATCTCTGACCCCTTTTTTGCGGAATGATATCATCACCATTCCTAAGGTTTCAATACAGATTACCACATAGATATATGCCAGATACTTAAAAAAATAATAGATCTTGGAATAGCTGCCATCACTCTCGCCATCTGCCAGAGAAACGGATGTCTGCAGCTCCATCGCCTGCTTCGTCCGTTCCAATGCTTCGTTTACTGTAAAACCTCCCCGGAGATAGGTACCTAAAACACTCATATAGCCATTGATCGTCTGGGTAAATGCCTCCCCGTATACCGTTCCCGGCACAGCAGTTATTTCAATCATTCCAGATCCTTCCCCCTGGGCTGCCGCCTGACCAAATCCATCCTGAATCCGCAAAACACAATGAATGTTACGGTTATAGATTTCATCCTGGATAACCTCTGCCTCATCCTTTAGATTGACCAAAGTATTCTGTTTTGATAAATAATCGGTCAGTCCCCGGCTAAGCTCTGACTGATCCTGATCAAACACAGCCAATTGATATTGACTGGCTTCAAACTTGACCTCCTCCGATTCTTTCCCCTGAGATGAAGTCAACACACACAGCACAATAAAGATTCCCATATACATTGCAATGAATCTGGCATTTTTCTTTAAGATTTTCATAAAACATTTATAGACTTGCATACTGACTCCTCCTGACCATGAAAAAACTAATCACTGCCAACACTACGATATGCATAGCTAAGATCAACATATTGGACGTAAATCGCCCATAACCGTCATACACATTTAATGCATAAAAGGAATCACAAATCAAAGCGGCAGGGTTTAGATCATTCACTAACGGTGCCTTGTGTTCCAGCAAATCCCTCACTCCACTTGCCATCAAGTCACTGCAGGCACACAGAATCAAAGAGACAGAAACTAAAATTCCTACCCGTGTGCCATCACTGAGTTTCGGCAATGCTCCTATAAAAATACCAAACATAGTTCCCAAACTGGTTCCTAATAGTAACAAAATTCCAATTGCAAGATAATCATCACCAATCTGAATTCCAAGAACAAAGCGCAAATAGACATAGAGCAGACACGTCACCAGAAACTGCATGGTCTCACTCATCAGAAATTCCACCAGCAATATAACCATCTTCGGTGTTGGTGTAACCCCCCGTCTAATCCCCAATGCACAGAAGTTTGCCTGCAGGGTGGAGGTTCTGCTATAGGAAGAAAAAGAGGCAAACAGGCAGGTCATGGCAAAAATGGCATAGAAATAATTAACCACATTATCCTGATTACCGGAACCATAATTCTTTTGCACACAGTACGAAACCTCCTGCTCCATTCCCGCAACCGCCTGCTGTATATTTTCCGGATGTTTCAAAGAGACCTCTGTCATCGCCACAGTCGTCTGCTTAATCCGGCTCATCAGCATCTGCAAGATACTTTCTTTCATACCATTCTCCCGTACCACCAAATGGGCATTGACATTTTCATAGAGAATAGCCGTTACCTTTTCCTCCTCCAATAATTTCTTCGCCTTTTTGTCATCTGCCTGAGTTATTTTCAGGATCTGATCCTCTCCCTCCTCAGACAAAGACGCCAACACTTCTTCTAATACCTCATTTTTCCGCTCCTCTACCACGGCCACGGCAATGGGATCAAACTTCTCCGTCGTCTCAAAAATATTGCCAAATGCCATATACATAAAAGTAGCCAGAAGAAAAGAAAAACTCAGACTCCAGAATAAAAACACTTTATCCCGCAGCAGTGATCTTAGACCATAACGTAAAATATGAAAAAACATCTCCAACCTCCTTAATAATTTCCACGGGAAGAACGCTTGCGTTCTTCCTAGAGTTGACATAGTATCACTTAGCGAAATTTTTTTGAGCTTAGTGATACTTCAACTCTTTTAGTCACGTAGTCCCTTTCCAGTAATTTCCAGAAAGACATCATTCAAAGTCGGTAGTTCCGTATAAACCCGTCCATAATTCAAATTCTGCCCATCTATTTCCTGAAGCACATGAATCAGGTTTTTGGACCCTCCACTAAAAAACAGTTTTAAGGTATGATTTTCATAATCCGTCTGATAGACATGAGACAACTGTTGCAACTTTTGTAGACCTTCCTCTGATAACTCAATCTGTTCCACGGTAACTGTCTCTGTATTTTTAATCATCTTTTTTAATTCTTCCTTGGTACCCAGCGCCAAGTTCTTTCCGCCGTCCATAATGGCGATACGGGTACAAATCTGCTCTACCTCCTCCATATAATGGGAAGTATAGACAATGGTTGCCCCCTGTTTCTGCAGCTCCACAATGCCTTCCAGAATCCGGTTCCGGCTCTGGGGATCTACTGCCACAGTTGGCTCATCAAAGAAAATCAGTTTCGGCTTATGGGCAATACCACAAGCAATGTTTAGTCTTCTGCGCAGACCTCCGGACAGCTTTTTGGGAAAAAATTTCCGATAGTCTTCCAATCCCACAAATGTTATGGCTTCTTCCACATATTGTCTGCGCTTTTCCTTATCCTTGACATAAAGACCACAGAAATAATCAATATTTTCATAGGTGGTCAGTTCATCAAAAACAGCAATATCCTGCATAACCACACCGATATCACGCTTACTGTCATAGGAATCCGGTTTCATGTCCTTTCCAAACACCTGTATGCTTCCCTTATCATACTTTAAAAGAGAGAGAATACAATTAATGGTGGTCGTTTTGCCAGATCCATTGGGCCCAAGCAGACCAAAAATCTCTCCCTCTTCCACACTGAGATTAAAATGATCCAATGCTACCAGATCCTGATAACGTTTTACCAGATTATGTACTTGAATAACAGTTCCCATAGTTAACTCCATTTCTGCATCAGCATATATGCGGATAGTTTTGCCTCGCATAATGTAATGCAATGTATGTGTTGTGAATTAATAATAACTGTTTATCAGTGTAGCATAGATCTTATTTAGAAAATATAGAGAATTGTCCTATTTTGACATGACATTTGTCACATTGACTCTATCTGTCAACGATTTTGCCATGGAAAATCGCTATTTTAGTAACCATAGTTCATCACAGCACTTATAGCGACCTGTAGCAGAAATAATGCCAACATTACAAGCAAAACTTTTTTCAACGTCTTATTTTTCACATAAAATAATAAATGAAAATACACAATAGAAATAATCATTTCCAAACCGCAAAACCCACACATGCCTGTTTCCAATCCTGGTCCAAATTCGGGATCATGCCATTGATTGTTTATTGTTTGTGCGGAAGAGAACGCTCCAATCAAACATTCCACTACCCATACAACAGTTGATGGTATTATATCAAGAAATTTCCCATCCGGACAAACATAAGTATACAACACAAACTTTTCAAAAACACAATAAACAAGAGTCAAAAATCCTGGAAGAAACATAAATGTGTATAGACCAACACTAGTTCCATTCATTAACTCATCCGCCAACCACCCCCAGTAGAAATAGTGAAGCAGCGTCATAGAAATCACTCCGAAAGCAAATGCTAAAATTTTTGAATCTTTCATAAATACCCTCTCTTTCCTGTCATTTTTTATTCTTTGTTCCAAAAGGAGCAACGATAAATAATATCATAATGGCAAGCCAAACAATATAGAGCATATATGTGATCGTATTACTCCAAGGAAAACTCATTTGTGGATTATTACATGCCACTATGATAAATATTACTGCTACAAATAACATAAAAAGACCCATAGCTCTTGCTATTTTTCTGATCATTCCCTCTACCTCCCCCTCCGCGAGATCTCTCCATCAATTCATAAAACTATTATACAAAATCTACCAGTTATTGGAGTATGTCATTTGTCATTAGAATCTAAAAAAGGATAATGACATTTGTCACTATCCCCCAAAGCTCTTTCTTGCCAATTAAGGAAGCATGACTTATACTATATATATCAATCAAGCAATGGTATGACTGCTTCTAATCAGAGCCATCATTCCAGTACAGAAACGAGAGAACTATGAAAGAATTAGGAAATAAATGCATTCTATATCTGCTCTGTATCTCCCTGTTGTGGATTCCAACAGATGCCATACAGATTGCTACCTGCTGTCTGACAGTGGGAATAAGCTGCCTGATCAGCTATTTTGACCGCTGGCAGATTACCGCCTGTTTTCTAGCTGTTTATAGCATTCTGACGATCCCCTGCCCACTATTCGCACTGTTTCTTCCGGTATTTGTCTACGATGCGGCAAAAAATCCAGACGTTGCCATCTTGCAACGCAATAACACAGAAACAATTTTGTTTGCAAATCAGAATATCGCGAAACGGTTCATTAATATGGGAATCCTACTGTTTGCCGCACTACTATCTATCCCACAGTATCCACCCATGACCATCTTCTATCTATTACTATTTTCTATCCTTGCCTGTCTGATGCAGCATTACAGCGGACAGATTGATTCACTGTTGCTTACCTATTATAATTACCGGGATGAAAGCACGCAGTCAGAGCGATATCTCAAAGAAAAAAATGCCATTCTGATCCAGCAGCAGGATTATGAAATCTCCCTTGCCATGGCATCAGAACGCAACCGGATCGCCAGAGATATCCACGATAATGTGGGACATATGTTAACACGATCTATTCTACAAACAGGAGCAATTCAGGTTATCAATCAAAACCCTGATCTGGATCAGCCGATACAGGAATTGCAACAAACCTTAAATACAGCAATGACCAGTATCCGGAACAGTGTACACAATCTACATCAAGATACCATTGACGTAAAACATACCATTGAAGAAATGATCCGGACGATTCCGGACCGAAACATTAAGCTGAATTACCAGGTTGATACCGTTCTTCCACAGAATATCCAGTACGCATTCATCGCCATTATCCGGGAAGCATTGAACAACATTACCAAACACAGTAACGCTGATCAGGTATCCATTCAAATCCGGGAACAACCAGCACTATTCCAGCTGCTCATCCAGGACAATGGAACAGACATCGGAGAAATCAGCCCCACTGGAATCGGTCTGATCGGTATGCAGGAGCGTATCCATTCCCTTGGTGGTAATATCCGATTCTCCACCAAAGAGGGATTTCAGATCTTTATTTCAGTTCTTAAATAGAAAGGAGTTTCACACCATGAATTCAAAAATAAAACTTTGTATTGTTGATGACGATAAATTGGTTTCTCTGTCTCTGCAGACCATTCTGGAAGCCAGCGGACAGGTGGAAGTGCTGGGAATTGGAACCTGCGGAGAGCAAGCAATGGAACTATATGAACACTGGAAACCGGATATTCTGTTGATGGATATTCGGATGGAAAGCATGTCGGGACTGGATGCCGCAACCATTTTATTGGAGAAGTATCCTGATGCAAAGATACTGTTACTGACCACTTTTGCCGATGACGAATACATTATAAAAGCCCTTCACATTGGTGTGAAAGG
>CAMWKN010000081.1 GCA_947174825.1 uncultured Clostridium sp. | reverse complement strand
GGATGAGAATACAGGGATGAATTATACTTCTAAGGAGTTGGTGCAGATCTGCGGTAATATGCTGAGCCTTCTAAATGAGAAGTATGAGGAAGTATTGCAGGAAAATAAGGAATTGAAAAGTAACCAGCCAAAACAGAAAAGATCCCTTATGGAGCGTGTGAAGGGAAAATTGTCAGTGTTTTTTGTTTGATATATTCAGTTGCGAATGGCAATAGTTTTATAATGTTAAAGGCTTTGCAAAAGTAAAATGAATGCTAATAGGGGATGTTATGATCCACTTGCAAATATCTTTCTTCTATAGTAAAATATCTCTATATGAGGAGAATATTATAAGGGCGGAGTATGTTAACCCGCGGATGGAGGTTTGCATGGATACAAATATTTTACTTGAGAGTGGAACAAATGAACTAGAGATACTGGAGTTTTTAGTTGATGGCAATTATTATGGCATTAATGTTGCGAAAATCAGAGAGATTCTCAGCTATACTCCATTGACACCAATTCCGAATGGGCATCCCTATTTAGATGGCGCATTTAGCACCAGAGGAGATACCATATCCGTTATTAATTTGGCAAGATGTCTGGGCTTGACTGACAACGAGAGTCATGAAGGTGACATGTTCCTGATTACGAATTTTAATGGTGCCAATACCGGATTCTGCGTACATGGCGTAGTTGGGATTCACCGAGTAAACTGGACGCAGATTATTAAGCCAGATCGCTTGATTAGCAATTCCAAAGAAAGTGTGATTACAGGTATTATTAATATTGATGGAAAATTAGTAATCCTGTTGGATTTTGAAAATATTGTTGCGCAGATCTCTCCAGAGATTGGTATTCAGTTATCGCAGTCGACTGGGTTGGGAGAGGGCTATCGGAATGATGCTCCAATTATCTATGCAGAGGATTCCCAGTTGTTAAGTATGATGATATACGATGGATTGACAGATGCAGGATTTACCAATCTGGTTCCGCTGAACAATGGATTAGAACTTTGGCAGTTGTTAGAGAGTTATCGCAAAGAAGGGGTTCTGGAAGAAAAGGTTGCCTGTGTGGTTACTGATATTGAGATGCCTCAGATGGATGGACACCGCTTGTTGAAATTAATTAAAGAAAATTCTGCTTATAAGAATATTCCAGTTGTTGTATTCTCATCTTTGATTAATGAAGACATGCGTCGAAAGGGAGAAAGTCTGGGAGCAGATGCACAGGTCTCCAAAAGTGAGATGGGTGAATTTATCCGGATATTGGATCGCCTGTTGAAGAAAAAAGAGGAGTCAGAATAATAGTTTATACATATTTTAGATGGAGCTTGTCGTTATGGCAGGCTTCATTTTTTTGCGATCATTACATGTGACACGATACTGGGGAGTGAATCATATAATATAGTGATCTTAAGCAGAATGGAAATGTTATGAATCGTGCTGCATCCATCATACGTTTATCGGAGGCTAGAAAGCAGAACTTGACGGGAAGAGGTATTGGAATTGCCATTATGGATACAGGAATCGGGTACCACCCGGATCTATTTTCTGCTAACGGTTTCTCTGGCAGCCCGCTGGTATATTTTTCTGATTATGTGAATTACAGAACAGAATATTATGATGATAATGGACATGGTACCCATATTTCCGGAATCATTGCCGGTAGCGGAGCACGGTCAGGAAGACTGTATCGTGGCGTGGCTCCTGGCGTTCATATCGTTGCATTAAAAGTGTTGAACCAAAATGGCGAAGGGCATATTGATCATGTACTGGATGCCATTTCATGGCTTCTGCAACATCATCTTGAGTATCGGATACGAATTGTAAATATCTCTATTGGCAGCAGTCGGGGTAAACATTTTGGAGAGGAGTCTCCATTGGTTCAGGGAGTGAATAAACTATGGGAAGCCGGTCTGGTTGTTTTGACAGCGGCAGGCAATCATGGTCCATCCCCAGCCAGCATCGGTGCGCCTGGTAATAGCCGGAAAATTATTACCGTAGGATCTTCGGATCCCTTACAGTATCGGAATGCAAAAGATTATTCCAGTCGTGGTCCAACAGATAGCTGCATCAAAAAACCGGATATTGTAGCGCCGGGTTCCAGAATTACCAGTTGTTTACCTATTTCTTATCCGCCAAAATCATCTTTTCTATATCAGGAAACAGGGTATCAGGCACGAAGTGGAACTTCTATGTCTACTCCTATTGTCAGCGGATGTATTGCACTGTTGTTAGAGAAGTATCCTTACCTGAGCAACAAGGAAATCAAGATGCATTTACGAAATACGGCGCTGGATTTGGGATTTTCACATACCAGGCAGGGCTGGGGACTGATTCAGTGTGACCGTTTTTTGCAGCCACCGAAAAGGTTATGATTATAATATAAAAGAAATTCAGAAGGCTAGTAGTTTCACCAGCACATAGTAATATGTGCCAGTGGAACGCAGCCAAGCTGAATGGAATGGCAGAGCTAATTTCGCCGGTATTATCCAGAAAACAAATTTTGACATAGTTCTGTTTTATGTTATAATTATGTTTTGTGAATGTTGATGTTCAAATGGAGGGGGCAATGAAGCGACTTGGCTATTTCTTGTTTTCATGGATCTATAATCTATGCGCCTTATGCTGTAAAGTGCAGAGGAAGATATTATTCTTCAATGGACATGCCTATGCCTTGAATGGCAATCTATTAGTGATGTATGAGCGATTGCAGCAGATTGCACCCGATTATCATTATGTGACTTGTAGTAAACGGCAGTTGTTTTCGAATCCGGATGGGAGTGGCAGGTCATTGATGAAAAAGATGAAAGGATGCCTGACCTTTTTTGTAATCCTACCCTATCATATGGCAACGGCAGAAAAAGTTTTTTTGAACGATAATTTTATTCCTTTGGCATATATGCACACGGGGAAGCGGCAGACACAGTTTGTCCAGTTGTGGCATGGTGCTGGGGCATTTAAAAAGTTTGGTCTGTCCACAGAACAGGATCCACAGGTTCGGAAATTGGTTACAAAGGCAAACCAAGGCATTACCCATTTGTTTGTCACATCGGAACAAATTATTCCATATTATCAGGAGGCATTTGGTATCTCCAGAGATAAGATCTATGTGACTGGCGTTCCAGTAACGGATCAGTATTTTGATTTGGATTGGATACAGAAGGCAAATCAAAATTTTTTCCAGATGTATCCTACATTACAGAATAAAAAAATACTGTTATTTGCACCCACATTTCGCGCCGAATCAGCAGAAAATGAAAATATTTTAAACGAATTTTCAGTCAGTGAAATTCATCAGATTTTAGGAGATGATTGGATTATTCTTATTAAAATGCATCCAAAATATCCTACGGAAAATATTGTAGAGACTAAGTATTGTCTCAATATGACACACTATCATGATATATCAGAATTATATATGGTGTCTGATTTATTGATTACGGATTATTCTTCTACGGTTGTAGAATATTCTTTGTTACAAAAACCAGTTATTTTATTTGCTTATGATTTGGATCAATATGATCGTGGTTTTTATCGGAGTTATGAGGATACGGCGCCGGGAGAGATTGCTCACAACAAACAGGAACTTATGCAGATTTTAGCAGAAAAAAGGGATAATATGGTAAAACGACAAACTTTTGTCAAATTACAGTATGATTATATAGATGGCAAGTCCGTTGAGAGGATTATACACATATTAAATTGAGGTATGCTATACAATGATGCCTTAATGGACAAAGAAGATGAGAGGTTAACAAGGAGGTAAGAAATGAGGAGTTGGATGAACAGAAGAAGTAAGCGAATTGCTTTTGGGCTGGCTGTTTTGTTAGTGATGTTACAGTTTTCACCATTGCAGCTTACAGGTGAAACAGTACAAGCTGCTGGGGAGGCAGGACAGGAGAGTGTGGAAGATACTCAGAGGACAGCATCTCCAGATGAGACACAGAAGCCAGGTGAGACGGGAAATCCTGAAAATACAGAGAAACCGGAAACGACGGATCAACCGACTGAGACAGAGAGACCGGCAGTATTGGATCCAAGTCAGGTGGATTGTATTGTAGCTACTGGTGGTGCTGTATTTATAGAGGATAGCAGCATTCGGGTCAGTGATCTGAAGGCTACAGAGAGAACCACCACAAGCATTACTCTATCCTGGAAGGAAGCACCAGATATGGATGCAGAAGGATATTATATTTATCAGTATGATTTTGAGTTGCGGGATTATGTCTATGTGGATACTGTGAAGGAAACCAAATATATTTTTAAGGATTTATTACCTGGACAGGAATTTTATTATACGGTATCTGCGTATCAGAATCAGGATCTGGATAAGTTACAGACACAGTTTTGTGCACCGCTGCACACCTATACCAGACCAGAGAAGTTGAGTGCAGTTACGATGAAAACACATGCCAAGACTTCCATTACATTGACTTGGCAGAAGATTGATTCTGCAACAGGATATCAAATCTTTCGTGCGGGAGAGACTGGTGAATTTAAACAGGTAGGAACTACTACAGCTACATCCTATAAAGATACTGGATTGACTAACGGAACAACATATCGCTATATGGTTCGTACTTATGCTGTTGTTGTGGATAATACTGCGGATTATTCAGCAGTTTTCACGATGACAACAAAAGTGAAGGCACCTACGATTAAAGCCATCAAGGGTGGAAACGGACGTGTCAGAATCAAATGGTCAAAGTTGTCCAAGGCAACTGGATATCAGATCTATCGTTATGATGGTACTAAATATGTATCCATTGCCAAATTTCCAGCAAATACTACAGTGAAATACATTAATACTGGTTTGGTAAATGGACAGACTTATCGCTATAAAGTCTGTGGATATCGTCGAGTCGGTAATGTGGATTATGATGGAGACCAGACAAGCGAATACACTGCGAAGGCAGTAAAAGTAGGGGCAACTTCCAAGAAAGCATTTCTTTTTAAGTCTAAAAAGGCATTTAAGAAATCACCAGCCTATAAGGCATGTAAGTTCTTTAAGAAAAAGGTAAAATATGCTAAGAGTGTGATTATTCCGGGATTACAGAATACCAATCTCAATGGATTTGGTTGTGCTACTATGGTTCCACAGGGATTAACTTTTGCAAAATCATATATGTTGATGTCAGCTTATGATTTATCGAAAGAAGAGAATTCCGTGATTTATGTAATTAAGAAAACAACGAAAAATTTACTACCAACGCTGGAATGGCCAAGTCAGACTCATGCCGGTGGCCTTGCCTATGATGGAAGGAATCTCTGGATTACCAGCGGAAACAATTTATTGAGCATTCCGTTTTCTACCATATCAGCAGCTGCTGCTAAGGGACAATCCTATTTGGAGATTCCGGCATATGCATCCACTGTGCCAGTGGGACAGCAGGCAGCAACCATCGCTTATTATAAATCAAAGTTATGGGTTGCTTCATACAATGAATTGTCTAGCGGTTATTTGGGAAGTTATACAATTGTCAACAAAAATGGTACGCCATCCCTGGCACTGTGTTCCAGAATTAAGGTGGCGAACAGGATACAGGGTATGGTATTTACGTCCAAGGGCGAGTTGATTTTATCCAGATCCTGCCAGACTGACTCGAAACAGAGAGGTTTCCTGCATCAGTTGGATGTTTATAAGCCAAATGTGAAGAAGGCGTCCAAAGGTATTATTAAATTGGGGCGTGTCAGAAAGCATGTGGATATGCCAACAATGAACGAAGAGATTGCCATTAGCGGTTCCTATCTCTATGTCAATTATGAGTCAGCTGCCTTTACAGGAAAGGGACCGGGAGATGCCAAACGTAAAGCAGTCAATCGTATGGATCGAATCTGTGCATTTAAAGTATCAGCAGTGCTTAAATAGAGAATCGGAGATAGATGTGTATGGAACAGAACATTCAGATGAAACGATGCGAAGTAGATGTGGAACAGCGAATTCTGGATCTGGAGATAGAAGGGATATTGCCTTATCCGATTTTGGGAGATCGTATTCGGATTTCTGTAGTTTTCTGTGCTGGTAATTTAGACCGTTATTTTCCGATGATAGCGTATGGAACTGTGTGTGAGGAACAATGCACACAGTTTCATGCTGCTACCAAGATTCAATTGGATAGTGTATTTTTTGAATATCATCCGGAACGTCCGGATGATATTATTTTAAAATTTTCTACCTGTACGCCAAATTATGAATGGGTAACGATAGATACAGATGTGGTATTAGATAGTGCCTTGTTTCAAACGAAAGAGGTGTCTGGAACGAGCTTGGGAAAATTGCTGAATAGAGGCGTGCGCTTTCTGAAATATCTGATTTGTACCCTATTATTGCCTATATGGCTGCTGTCAGGGTATTTGGCGCTTAAGGGGCATGGTACCCTTCATTCTGCCGCTAAAGGTAGACAGGGGAAGCGGGCAATTTTTTATCATGCACACGGACTGGTAATGGACTGGACCGGTTATGGCTATAGTATCCGTGAGTTCAAAACGAATTATTTTAGAAGGCAATACGAGAAATTCTGTAGAAAGTATCCTCAGACAGAGGGCATTCTTTTCCTGTCGGAACGGGAAGTGGAGACGGGTGGGAATCTGGATCTGATCCGTAGAGCTTTGACAGAACGGGAACAGAAGGAAGCGGTCAGTTCTTTGGGAGAACAGCAGGAATTTTTGGTCAATCGCCCTGTACACAAATTATCCTGGAAGGAATTGAAGCATCTGGCAGCCTTGGTTGCCGCCTCCAGAGTAGTGATTTTGGAGGATTTTTATCCCCATCTTCATGCACTGTCCATGCGCCCGGAAACTAAAATACTACAGTTATGGCA
>CAMWKN010000080.1 GCA_947174825.1 uncultured Clostridium sp. | reverse complement strand
ATACTATTCAGGAATTTTCGGATTTGACAACGGATCCGGATGCAGGACTGGATGATTTTCCAAATCAGGGATGTTTCACGAATGGAAATGCTTTGACTAATTTTCAGAATGATGTGAAGTCATATGATCCATCCAAGAAATTAATGCGTCTGGTGATTGGCAGTCCATACCGTACGGATTTTGATGCTGCCTGGGGGGATGCTTTGCCATATAATAAGGACGAAGCAAATCTTACCTATGATCAAAATGCGCTGCCGGGGAAGATAGTGAAGGAAGACGGTGGAGAGAGTGCTCCATGGGGAAAAGTCAGCAGCATTTCTTATAAAGATGCGGAGATATCTATAGAAGATCTGGTGGCACAAAATCCGGTGGAGGTGCACAAATTAGTCATTCATGTTTATACCGGAAATTATTATCTTTTGGCTGCAGATGCCGCACAGACTGATTATGTGGGAAAAAAGATCAGTGACGTCAAGATGCCTTATGGCAAAGGTGACCACTTTGAGGAAAGTGCTTTATCGAAGAATAATTATAGTGCGACCTATTATAGCTTCAAGGAAGCTGCTGGTACCATTGCTACAGTCAAAGTGGAGAGCCTGAAAGCAGGAAAAGGTTATGATGGAAGAGTGGATGCTCCTGTCATCTTTGGGACGGTCAAAGAACAGATTTCCATTCCTTTAGGAACGATTACTGTAGCACAGTTGCGGAAATATTGTAAGGTCAAGGGGCCGAAGAATATGAAGTCTAGTGACGTGGTTACTAGTGTAGATAAGACTTATTTTGATAAAAATACAGAAGTCAAGGTGGAGGTCAGTGATCAGACAGCACAGGTGGAGAAGCCAAAGGCAACAGCAGCTCCAAAGCCGACGAAAAAACCAAAGGCAAAGAAAAAGCCAAAGGCAACGAAGAAACCAGCAAAAAAGAAAAACAAAGATCCGATGCAGAAAATCACCAAGCCAACCAAAAAGCCAGCCTCAAAACCAAAGGCAACGAAAAAACCGACTAAAAAGAAGAATAAGGACCCGTTAACCATGGGTTAAGAGGAATACTATGGAGAAGCGAGGATTTAAATGGCAGATTTTTTGGGGAATTATTTTGCTATCCTGTGTAATTGCCTGTTTGTTTCTGCCATATATGAGAGTGACAGGGGATCGATATCTGTCGGTGGTGATGGAGGTTAACCGAAGGGCAGAGAAGAAGGATATAGAGCTTGCCAGACAATTTGGAACTGCGGAGATTATTGATGTCTACGAGAGAGGAACGTCTAAGCGGGAGGAAAAATCTATTGCCTATCAGGTGGAAATTGACAAGGCGTTGCAGGGACGGAAAGATTCCATCACAGGGGTGGAGTTGATGGCATGGTGTTTTAACAACGATGGCATCATAGATTTTCGGGGAATTGAAACAGACCCTACAAAAAGAATTGAGTGGGCGCATTTAGAGGAAGTATTTCGAGTTATGGGAATTTTGTTGCTACTTCCCTCAATATTAGCATTACTTTCTATTACAGTGATGTTGTTGCGTCGTAAGACGCAGCGTTTTTTGATATTTTTGACGGGAATTGTCACGATTGGAATTAATATAGCATGGCTGGAAGTGATACCAGGAATGCTATGGGAACGGGTATCGGAATATATTGTGGCATATGATATGATTAATGCCCAGGTTCTGCAGATTGGGGATGTGGGGGAATTTTCGATCCGAATGATCTTACAGCAATTTGCGGCGCAGGGGTATTATTTGAATTTTGTAACAGGAGGGATTCTGATCGTAACTGCATTATTGTATTGGACCGCCTGGCGTCCGTATAGTAAAGAGGAAATACAGGAGGAGCAGTTTATTGATGCAGTGTCCGAAGTGGAATCGGTGGAGCAATGGGAAATTTTTGGGGCAAATCCCTTGCCGGAGAAGCAGATTCAAGTTAGACAGCCGGGAGAGCATATACAGAGTCAGCCGTTAGAGGAGGATGAAGCTGTCTTTCCCATGCAGATGGAGATTAAGGGCTATCTGCATGGTGTTCAGGGGCAGTATGCTGGATTTGATTTTGAAATAGAACCAGGGGAGGAAATTGTATTAGGCAGGGATGAGGAATTTTGTGATGTAACCTTTGATTCCCAGAATATCAGTCGCAGACATTGTGGAATTCGTTATGATGAGCTGACAGGCTGTTATCAGGTTATCGACTATTCACTTACCGGAACTGCCCTATCTAATGGAAAGATAGTTCACTCTGGCAGTTATGTAGTGGTACATCCGGGAACGGTTCTATATCTGGGGAGTGAAGCGGAGGCAATTCGTTTAGGATAATATCCGCGAAGACAAAGTGGATTCAAGAATATGATCTAACAAATAACCGGGATGACCGATATGGTCATCCCGGTTGTACGTTCATATTATGTTTTCGTTTTATGAAAGATAGTTGGAATAGTCAGCTGCAGAAGTAGTTCCATTCTTCCAATCGTTCATCTTCTGTCTGGTAGCTTCCATAGTATCTTGGCAGATCTGAGGTAATTTCTCACCCCAAGCTCTGGTTGCCTGTTTGTAACCTTTCTCGATAGCTGCCATCATTTCATCAGCCTTGTCGGTATCTCCACCAGATAATGCGATAGCCATGCTGACCAGACGGTCAGAAGTCTGATTCACACCCCAGTAACCATCTTCACTAATGGAATCTTTTGCAGCCTTGATAGTAGCTGGATCTGCATTTTTGGCAGCCTCACGGAATTTAGCAGCCAGACCATTGCCATTGGCAAGATCAAAAGTAG
Source organism: uncultured Clostridium sp. (assembly GCA_947174825.1). Next base: position 4,076 of record CAMWKN010000080.1, on the reverse strand, counting down.
ATCCCTGCTTATTTAATAATTTGGATACCAGACTCTGTAAAGAATCCAGTCTGGACTGCTGATCAGCTTTTAATTTAGCAACGACAGCATCTTTGTTATAAATCTGATTGGTAGAAGCTTTCTTCTTTTCTTTCGATTTTTCAAAAACGACAGCTTCCTCTTCTTTTTTTGCTTTGTCTTCTGCGTTTGCAGCGGCAGTATTTTCAGATGACTTTTTCTCCTGTGTAGCATTGGTATATGCGCTTGATACGCTATTTGTTGCTGATACATCCATCATAGTTGAACCTCCTTTTTCTGGTGTGATCCATCCGTGGATCACGAATGTCTCGATACATCATTGTATATTGTATTATCTGTATCGGCTTTTTTTCCAAATACTTTAGTGATTTTACAGAAAAATCCATATATTATGTGTTTTATCTACATTGTTGATCTATGGTTGATCCGGTTTTTTCGTTTGGCATAGGATGACATCATAGTCTGGGTAGCGTGTCTGTGCCTGACGGTATGCCATACGGGCACGAATCTCATCTTGGTATAAGCCGTAAGTGCTGGGACCGCTTCCACTCATCAGGGCACCGACAGCATCCTCCTGCAACAGGAACTCTTTGATCTCCTGAATGACAGGATAGGCAGGGATAGTTACGGTTTCCAGAACATTGGATAAATGGTGGGCGACGGTAGCGGCATCCCTGTGATGGATGGCATCTATGATCCGTTCTGTTTCCGGATGATTTGTCACATCTGCCATGTCAAAATGTCCATAGACATAACCAGTACTGACAGATATATCTGGCTTGATCAGCAATACCCACAGGGGTGGGAGAGAGGGAAGCGGAGTCAGAATTTCACCGATTCCTTCTGATAGCATGATTCCCTGGCAGATACAGAAAGGTACATCTGCGCCTAGTGTCACACCAATTTCGCATAGTTCCTGCTGGGACAAATGTAGTTCGTATAGATTATTTAAGGCAGTCAGGGTGGCAGCACAATCTGTACTGCCACCGGCTAGTCCCGCGGCTGCAGGGATCTTTTTGTCCAGATAGATATTTAGACCGCCGGATATTTGGTATTTTTGCTGTATCAGGTCTGCAGCACGATATACCAGATTCTGCTCCATGGGACAGCCGTCAGGAAGCGGTTGATTCATTGTCAGGCGGATGCCTGCTTCCGTAGTTGTTTGAAAGCTTAATTCGTCACAAAGATCAATGGTCTGCATAATCATTCGCAAATCATGGTATCCGTTATCCAATTTGCCTATAATATCCAGTGTCAGGTTGATCTTTGCCGGTGCTTTTGTTACGATTTGATTCATGATATCCTCATTTCTACACTGTTCTAATCGCTCTTAAATAGTATGTTACAAAAACTTAATAGAAATTTCAAGAAAATAGTATGGATATATGGTAGAAATTTTGGAACATTATTGCTATACTGTTACATGAGTATCAACAAAACACAAAATATTGGATACATTAGCTATGCTATAACAAGATATGCTACTAAAGAAGGGGATATGATGGTAAAGAAAATAGTAATCAGAGGGGGCGTTATTATTTTGACGCTGACCGGAGTATTAGGCGTGGGACATCATATGCATGAAAAGAAAGTGTCTGACACACCAAAGGAGCATTATGAATATTATTATAATGAAGAAGGTATAGAACGACCGGAGGATGGCACGGTGATTCAGTCAGAAAATCAGACACAGATGGCAAAGTCATTTATTGAGGTAGATACAGATCCGGAGAGTGTTACTGTATTGGTCAATCATGATTATTTGCTGCCGGAGGATTATATTCCGCCTGATTTGGTCAAACCAAATGTTGCTTTTAGTTACTATGGCACTTATGAAAAGAGTTATATGCGTAAGATTGCTGCTACTGCTCTGGAGGAATTGTTTGCCGCAGCAGGGCAGAAGGGGAAACAACTGAAAGCAGTGTCTGCCTATCGCTCCTATGCACGTCAGAAACAGATTTATGACCGCAACGTGGCAACACGAGGCAAAAAAAATGCGGATGCTGTATCAGCGATGCCGGGTTCCAGCGAGCATCAAACCGGCTTGACTGTCGATGTATCCTGCAGTCGGATTGGATGTGCTTTGGAGGAATATTTTGGCACAACAGAGGAAGGTAAATGGCTTGCCGACAATTGCCATAAATATGGTTTTATTATCCGTTATCCGGAGGAGAAAATGGATATCACAGGATATTCTTATGAACCATGGCATATTCGTTATGTGGGAAAGAATTTGGCGAAATATTTACACAAAGAGAAGCTGACCTTAGAGGAGTATTATGAGACTACAACTGTAGATCATAAAGTGGCGCCAGATAAGATAGTGCAGGATACGGATGAGGGTGTACCGGATGGGGCAGAAATGACAGGTGCGCCTACGGCAAATCCAGCGTATAAGCCGAAAAAGAGTCCGTCACCATCGCCAAAAGCTACGAAAAAACCGAAAGCGACGAAAAAACCTGCAAAAACGGCGAAGCCGAAAAAGACAAAAGAGCCGATAACAGATCCGGATGTGGAGAATACGAAGGCGCCGAAAGCTACCAAACCGCCAGTGAGGACTCCGGAACCAACGCCGCAGAGAGAGGATCCGGTTGTGACACCGGAACCAACGGAGGCTCCAACCGAGAAGGAAGAGACACAGAGTATGGAATCCGAACAGAGAGAATAAAAGACGGATCTATTTTTGATAATTTATGATTGCAAGAGAGGAAAGAGTATGAGAACGATTTTAATTGGTATATTTTTGTTGTTTTTTTGGTTGCTTAGCCTGCCCATGTTTTTGATAGGATTTATTCTGGGCAAAATAGATCCTGCGAAGAAAGCTTGTTTTTCACAACCTTTTGTGGCATGGGGGTTTCGGATAATTCTATGGATTTCCGGTGTCAAACTTACTATTAAGGGCAAGGAGAATATATTACAGGACCAGAGTGCACTTTATGTATTCAATCATCGCAGTTTTTTTGATATTATTGTAGGTTATATGACCGCACCGGTGCCTACGGCATTTGTTTCCAAAAAAGAAATTGCAAAAGTGCCATTAGTATCCAGATGGATGAAGTATATGAATTGCCTGTTTTTGGACCGCAGTGATATGAAGCAGGGGATGAAGACCATTTTGAACGGCATTGAGCTGTTAAAGAATGGAACATCCATTTATATAGCACCGGAAGGAACCCGAAATAAGGAGGAAGGTCTTTTACCTTTTCATGAAGCCAGTTTCAAATTGGCAGATAAGTCAAAGCGCCCCATCGTTCCAGTGGCGTTAAATAATACGGATGAAGCATTTGAAAAACATTTTCCTTGGGTACATAGTACGCATATTATTATTGAGTATTGTGAGCCGATTTACATGGATCAGATGGAGCGGGCAGAGAAAAAACACATTGGCGAAGCTGTCCGGAAGATTTTGTTGGAAAAAACCCAGGAGAATGCGAAAGAGTTATAGGATACAAGATTGTGAGAGTCTTGAACACCATATTGAAAGTTCCTGTGTAAGGGACTTTGATATGGTGTTTTTTCACTATATAGGAAAATACAGATATTATAAATATATTGCTTGATGAATATTTTTCAGCAGGACAAGAGATACTATCATAATGTGATGCCAGTACAACGAATATTAAATAATTGTCATATTTGTTGTACTAGAGTTAAAGGCGGATTGCAGGATTTACTCACAGGTATTTTGCTATCTGCTGGATAACAAGACAGAAAGGGATGGTATTATGAGAAAAGGATATTTAATTGCTTTGTTTGTCGCTTGTACCTTGCTGATGATGGGGTGTTCCAATCAACAGAAAGATTCGGCAACAGATCCGGATGCACCTGCCGTTACAGACAGCACTGGTTTAACCGAAGGAGAAGCAGATATAGCAGGACAGGGTACTGATATGGGTACAGGTAGTGCTACTATGGATGGACAGAATGGTAGCACTGGAAACGGAACGACAGCAGGAAATGGGACTACAGCAGGGAATGGACAGAGTGATAGTGCTGGAAATGGAACGACAGCAGGAAATGGACAAAGTGCAGTTGCAGATACCACTGGAAGTCCTGCT